>JBJEJS010000195.1:0-2554 GCA_051878235.1 Candidatus Cryptobacteroides sp. | reverse complement strand
TGAAAAACCTTTCCGTGATTGCCCCTATCATCCCCTGGATTGAGACCAGCACAGGAATCCTCTTCCCGTCAAGAAGATACATCCCGCTCCCGTCCGAAGGGCAGATCATACCGAAACACTTCTCAGTCCCGTGTATGTGGATCAGGTCAGGGGACTCCTGCCGGATTATCCTGCGCACGCTCTCCAGAACTTCCCTGTCACGGACCCGTTGCGGCATCAGCAGCCTTTTCAGTCTGAAAAGGAGGTAATTCTTTGAGGAGAAAGGAGTTATTGAATGGTATATGACACCTTTGTGGATGAAATCTTCCTGTTTCTGCGCTGATGAGAGAAAGGCGATGCTGAGGCTGACCTTGTCGCGTATCTGCGCCTCGAGTGCTGAATGCCATCCCCCCGTGACGGTGCTTTCCCCGCCACGCTCCGCGCTTGAACACGGGTTGTCCGCTATCCAGAGTATTTTATGACCTTCCAATATTATATATACCTATGACCTTCCGTCGGAATCGGAGCATCTTGTCAAAGGTACTAAAAAATATATGTAATACAAGATAATATTTTGCTATATTTGCAACTGATGTTCTAAAACAAATGATTCAGTATGCCGAGAGCAGCATTCTTTTCAAAGGAGACAATCATTGCCAAAGGACTTGAGATTGTCCGTCGCGGCGGGGAGGAAGCCTTGACCGCCCGTGCGCTGAGCGCGGGACTGGGATGTTCCCTGAGTCCGATTTTCACCGTATTTGAGAATATGGGTGAAATCAAGGAAGGTGTCAGGCAGGCTGCCTCGGACCTGTTTGAGGAATATGTCGCCGATGTGACCGACTATATGCCCGCCTTCAAGGAGTTCGGGCTGAGGCTGGTCCGTTTTGCGAAGGAGGAGCGCAACCTCTTCAACCTCCTTTTCCTGAGTCACGGATATGCCGTCCTTGATGTCCCCCAGAAGGCCCAGGAATGTCTGAAGGGGATAGAGGATGACTATGGGCTGTCACAGGATCAGGTGGCTGTGCTTTTCCGCCAGATGTGGATTTTTGCCTGCGGTCTTGCCGTCCTCGGCTCCCGAAGCCCGGAGGCATATCCCCAGGATGTGGTCGGGGAGACCATCTCCCTCCAGTTCGCCAGCCAACTGCATTTCATAAGGTCAGGCCTGCCGTTGGTCAACATCACCCCGCATCTGAGGGACGAGGGCGAGAAGACTACCCTTGACATCTGACATCCTCCTGACCCTTATTTCATCCTTCCTGCAGCCTCTTTTCCCGCTCCTGTGCCCTTGTACTTGCTCTGGGCCGTGTTGAAGCGGTACCTCAGGGAGAGCACGACCCTCTGCGTGTCCATCTTGTTTGTCTGCCGGATGATGTGGCTTCCGAAGTCCGTGAAGACATTGAATCTTCCGAGTCCTGCAAGGTCCTTGCCCTCCAGCCTGACCACAAGCGACCTGTCCTTAAGGAACGCCTTCTGGACGGCGGCGGTCAGATCAAACTGGACATTTGTCATCAGCAGATTCTTTATATACCCTCTGCCGTACACTGCCCCTCCGACTTCAAATTGCCATCCTCCCTTGACTTTCAGCGTGTTGAACAGTTTTGCAAAGACCATTGTCCTGTCGCTGAAATCCGTTCTCCTGATCCCGCTCTCCTCGCGCGGGTCCGGCGCGTCGATGGTGAGCCATTGGTGCTGCAGTCCGACGGTGTAGTTTATTGACCAGATTCCTACCGTAGGACTTGCCGTCAGGTATGCGGAGAGATTCCGTATCGGCTTTTCAAGGTTTACCGGCCTGACGATGACCACTCCGTCATTGTTGAATCTCTCGGACCAGGTTGCGATTGCCCTGTCAGTACGGGAGTAATTCATCACGAATGTCATCCATTTCCAATTCGCCATCAGATTCGCATCGTTGACAATCTGAGGCTGGAGCGCGGAGTTTCCGCTCTGAAGGATGTAGCGGCTGTTGTAGCGGACGGCGCTGCTGAGCATTGAAAAGTCAGGTCTCTGCGTCTTCGCGCTGTAGGAAAGTGCGAGTTGGACCGGTCCCGCCTTTACGGAATATGAGACATTCGGGAAGACATTGTCATATTTCCTTGAGAAACTTCCATCACCTTCCAGGTCCTCAAAACTGTAGTCCACGTGCTCATAGCGCACCCCCGCATTGAACTGCCCCGCCTTTTTCAGGCTGAAGCCGTAACTTGCGAACACCGCGTAATTGTCTTCCCGGACCTTAGAGGATGAAGCCGGTATCTGCGCTCCGGAGATGGTGTAACTGTCACTCCTCCTTGAAAAGGTCTCCTCTGTGCCAACCTGCACCTTCCCCTTCCAGACAGGATAGGAAAGGATCAGTTTTCCGGCATAAAGGTCGTTCCCTGAATGACTTGTGGTGGAGATTTCCGTGTAGTCCCTCATCTGGCTCTTCTCGTCGGTCAGCGCCGCTTCAGATTCTCGTGTCCCGTAATAGTCAAAGTTCAGGTCGATTCCCAACTTGCCAGCAGTTCCGTTGTAATAGATGTTTGTGCCGAGGGTATATGGAGCCTTGTCGCCGTTCCCGTAGTTTCCTGACGAAACGATG
>JBJEJS010000194.1:0-2569 GCA_051878235.1 Candidatus Cryptobacteroides sp. | reverse complement strand
AAGGCTTTCGTGGGGGTGAAGCCGGCAAGGACTACGGCAGGCTGGATGCGCAAGGCTTCGGAAGACGGATATGAGACATTGAAGAGAAGGCATATAGAGGACTACAGGGGTCTTTTCTCAAGGGTGGATTTTGTGCTTGAGGGCGGGGACGGCTGCGGGATGCCGACTCCGGAGAGGCTTGCGGCGTACCGTGAGGGCAAGGCGGACACCGGACTGGAGACCCTGTACTACGATTTCGGGAGGTATCTTCTGATTGCCTGCTCGAGGGCGGGGAATATGCCTGCCAACCTGCAGGGAATCTGGCACAACAATGTGGACGGACCCTGGAGGGTGGACTACCACAACAACATAAACATCCAGATGAACTACTGGGCGGCCTGCCTGACTGGTCTCGAGGAATGTGAGCAGCCGCTTTTCGACTTCATCAGGACGCTCGTGGAGCCGGGAAGGAGGACCGCCAAGGCATATTTCGGGGCGGACGGATGGACCGCATCGGTCTCAGGCAACATCTTCGGATTCACCTCGCCGCTTGACAGCCGCGACATGTCCTGGAATTACTGCCCGATGGCAGGCCCCTGGCTTGCGACCCACATAGCAAGGCACTTCGACTTCACGGCCGACACGACTTTCCTGAGGGAGAATTTTGAGGTCCTCAAAGGGGCGGCGGACTTCACTCTCGGTATGCTGTGGAAAACTCCCGAGGGACATTACAGCATCAGCCCCTCGACTTCCCCGGAGCACGGTCCTGTCGATTTGGGGGCGACATTCGCCAATGCGGTGGCACGGGAGGTGCTGTCGGGGGCGGTGCGCGCCTCGGAGATATTGTCGGCCGACAGGGACAGGGCAAAGGTCTGGGCAGAAAGGCTTGACAGCATTGCGCCTTACAAGATAGGGCGTTACGGGCAACTGCAGGAGTGGTCGGACGACATCGACTCCCCTGAGGACAGGCACCGCCACATAAATCATCTTTACGGTCTTCATCCGGGGACATCCGTATCCCCTTTGAGGACACCAGAACTCGCGCAGGCGGCAAGGGTTGTCCTTGAGCACAGGGGCGACGGGGCAACAGGATGGAGTATGGGATGGAAACTGAATCTCTGGGCAAGGCTTCTGGACGGCGACAGGGCGCACAAACTTTACGGCAACCTTCTGCGCGAGGGCACAAACGACAATCTCTGGGACAGGCATCCTCCGTTCCAGATTGACGGGAATTTCGGAGGGGTATCAGGGGTGACCGAGATGCTGGTGCAGAGCCACGCAGGCTGCATCGACCTCCTGCCTGCCCTCCCGTCCGCCTGGCACACGGGACATCTGACGGGGGTGAAGGCCGTCGGGAATTTCACTGTGGACATCCATTGGAAGGACAATGCGCTCGACTATGCCGTCATCCGTTCAAGCTCGGGAGGCACCTGCACGGTCAGATACGGAAAACGGACCCAAGTCCTTGAGACCGGGCCCGATGAGACATTCACCGTCAGTTTCAGGTGATTATTTGACTGCCCTATAAGCCTCCAAGGCCTTCTCAAGGACATATAACGCCCTCTGAAGGTCCTCCTTCTTCAGCACATACGCAAGACGCACCTGGTTCCTGCCAAGTTCAGGGTCTGAATAGAAACCTGCCGCAGGGGCCATCATAACCGTCTCCCCGGTGCATCCCTCAGGGGTTTTCGCATCCTTGTACCTGAAATCGGAAAGACACCAGGAACAGAACTTCTCCGCGTCGTCCACAGGGAGTTTGGCAACCGTGTAGAACGCCCCCATAGGAATCGGAGTATAGCATCCCGGAATCTTGTTCACCCCGTCAATCAGGCATTTGCGCCTTTCGACATACTCCTCATACACATCCCTTGAATACTGTTCCGTCCCTTCGATGGAAGCCTCCGCGACAATCTGCCCCAGAAGCGGCGGGGACAGGCGGGCCTGACAGAATTTCATCACTGTCCTGCGCACCGCCTCGTTCTTGGTGATCAGCGCCCCAATCCTGATTCCGCACTCGGAGTAACGCTTTGAGACCGAGTCAATCAGCACCACATTCTGCTCGATGCCCTCCAGATGCATAGCGGAGATGTAAGGGCTTCCCGTGTAGATGAACTCGCGGTAAACCTCGTCGGAAAAGAGGTAGAGATTGTATTTCTTCACCAGATTGCGTATCTGGTTCATCTCCTTCTGGGTGTAGAGATAACCTGTAGGATTGTTGGGGTTGCAGATGAGTATCGCCTTGGTCCTCTCATTGATGAGTTCCTCGAACTTCTCGACCTTAGGCAGGCAGAATCCCTCGTCAATCGTGGTGGCGACAGTCCTGATGACAGCCCCTGCGGAAATCGCGAAACTCATATAGTTCGCGTATGCAGGCTCCGGGACGATGATCTCGTCACCCGGATTGAGGCAACTCATAAAAGCGAATAGCACAGCCTCAGAGCCGCCTGAGGTGATGATGATGTCTTCCGGGGAAAGTTTTATCTGATAGCGTTCATAATACCCCGTCAAAGCCACCCTCAACGACCTGTACCCCTGCGAAGGGCTATATTCAAGAGTCTTCCTGTCAATATGTTTCAGCACATCCAACGCT
>JBJEJS010000193.1:0-2575 GCA_051878235.1 Candidatus Cryptobacteroides sp. | reverse complement strand
CTGCTCCTCCGGCAGCTTGAGCAGGACCTTGATGACATCCTCCGCCTTCGTGCCTCGCACCATGGCGATGATGGTCCCTTCACGGCCATGTCCGGCTTTGTTGGACACGATGGTGAAGAGGTCATCCTGGAGTGACGTCTCATCGATGCTCAGGTCCTCCCCGAGGTTGAGCGGGTAAAGGACCCAGTCCTTGGCGTGGTCCTTCTGGTCCCATACCGGGAAGTCACTCAGGTAATACTTGTACGCACGCTCGAACTGGTCGCCGTCAATGTGATATGTTCTCCCAAGGGAGCGAGACGTCGTGGGCGTCGTATCCAAATTTTTTTTTCAAGAACTCGGCGAACTCCGTCGAGAACTTCGTACCCTTGGCTACAAGTGCAGGGTATACGTCCAGCACGACGCTCTTGCCTTCTGGCGTGAGCCATCTGCGGCGACGTATGTGAAGAACAAGCTTCTTCTCTCGGACTGGAAAGTCGTTAAGGACCGTCTCCTCTGTGAAGTCCCTCGGAGTGTAGTCCTTGGTCTCTTCCGTGCGGTTGTCCCTCTCATCGAAGAACAGGTGCAATGCGGGCACCTCCTTCTTTGTCTGAGGGTTCTTGTAGGTATGGGTCTCGGCCATTACCGGCTCGAAGTAGTCGAGGAGGCCATCTGGAAGGAAATAGTGAAGGAAGTCCTCGAGGATCTTTATCTGCAGTTCTTGTGACATGGTTCAAAGGTATTGCGAACTGCAAATATACCCTTGAACTATCCTTTTAGCAAACTTCCGGGTCTAGATTTTTAGAATTTCTTCCTTAGACTAATGTGAGAGAGAATCAGTACTGCGTGAGTTTCAGGCGGTATTTCCGACTGCCGAAGTTGATGAACCATAATGTGTTGCCGGGTGCGGCCGTTTTGGGGACGATGTCGGATGCCGATGTCTCCAGGATGGTGCCGGCGATGGGTTTTCTGGTCCAGGATGCAGGGTCGATGGTGAAGAGGACCGGGGTCTTCAGACCCTCGCAGGTGAAGCCCAATTGTTCATATACAGTACCTTCAGACCATTCGAGGTCCGCGTAACTCATTATGTCGTCGGGCTGCCTGTCGCGGATGAACGCCTTGAGCACCTTCCCCATCCCTCCGCTGACCCTCAGGGATGGCAGTGATGAATATCTCGTCCATTCGTATGACCTTATTTCGCGTCCCCCCTTCAGCCATTTCCTTGCGGGGGAGAATGTGGCGGCGGCAATGAGCGTGCCCTGTTCCGGTGCGCCGCCGCGGCTTCTGTCCACGAAGATTCCGTAATGGTATTTCCCTGAGGCATAGCCGTAACTGTGGTTTGCCTCAAGGAATTCCCTTGCAACGGTCCTGTCAATCCGCCTGACGGAGCAGTCCCTCGCAAAGACGCTCGAATGGATTTCCAGATGGGCAAGCATCCGTGCCCTCATCATCGGATTGCGGAGCATCCATCTGTCGAGTGAGACCACAAGGGGATATTCCCCGTCTTCAAGGGCAAGTTTCTGTATTTCCTGAATATAGGACTTTTGTGCCCTCTCCGCTTCCCTGGGGCTCCTTGCGCTGATGCCGACTGGGATTATCCTGCGGGGCTTTCCGCTTTTGGCACAAAAACAGACTATCGAAAGGATTTCTCCCTCCGATAGCCTGTAACTCACGCCGTTGGATTCAAGCGTCTTTATTATTTCCCTGTCAAATGACTCCATTTCTCAAGGATGTAGGCTACCTTCCCGGAGGAGGACCCATAGGACCGCCGCCAGGGCCACCAGGGCCAGGCCTGCCGTTGTTCTTCATATATGAGCCTGCCTTTCCGAAGTTTCCGAACCTGTATGTCAGGGAGAGGATGATGTAACGCCCGAGGGTGTTGTTCCTCAATTCCTGATGGTAGTTGGACGCATCGGTGATTGAGAGGTTTTTGGACTGGTTCATAATGTCGTATGCCTTCAGGGCAAGGGTCAACTTGTTCTTGAACAGGAGTTTGGATATTTCGGCATTCCAGACATACTCGTCTTCCTGAGGGGTGGTGTAACCCCTGTACCAGTTGTAGTTCAGGTCTGTGGCTATGGTCACTCCTCCAGGAATCGTCCAGTTCATTGACGCGCTCACCTGATTGTTCCACCTTGCCTTCTGGGATGCCTGGACGGTGTACCAACTCTTGTTGTAGGTGGTGCGCCCTCCGATGTTGACCTCCACAAGGTCGCAGGAGTATTTCGCTGTGAGCCTTTCCGTGAAGTTCACGGTCTGGATGACATTCGTGGAGAAATATTCGTCGAAGTCACGCTTTGCGGATGCCGCGTTGGAGTGGTCGAAGAAGTCGGCGTTGAACTTGTCATAGTTGAATGTCGCATTCGCACTGTCGTAGTAGTCATCTGTGTTGAGGCTCTTTGTCCCGATATAAGATGACGACTGGCTGAAATTCGTGCGGAAGAAGTTCATTATCGAGAAATTCGATTTCGCAATCGGGCTGTTCAGGAAGAAGTCAACGCTGGCGTTCCCGCTTGCAGGACCGTTGAGGGGCATATTGTACTGGGCTCCGTTGGTGCCGTACCAGACTGCGCTGACGATAGGGTTCTGGACCGCACCC
>JBJEJS010000192.1:0-2588 GCA_051878235.1 Candidatus Cryptobacteroides sp. | reverse complement strand
AAATTTACAATTGAATATAAGACGGTCTGGGGTGAGAACCTCGTCCTGCGCCGGGGTGCGAAGGCCTGGCCTATGTCATATCTTCCTGACGGAATCTGGACAGTGGAGGTCTCCCCGGAAGATTTTTTCGGCACCGGAAATGAAGCGGAATATTTCTACGAGGTTGTCAGCGGCGGCCTTTCAGTCCGCCACGAGTGGAGGATCCACAAATTGGTCCGTCCTGCCGAGGACGATGTCAATGACTCCTGGAGCGACATCCCCGGATGGAAGGGCGCAGGAACCGCCATCCCGGTCTTTGCACTGAGAAGCGAAGAGGATTTCGGAGTGGGGGAGTTCCACGATTTGAAAAAACTCATCGACTGGGCAGCACAGACCGGTCAGACCTTTATCCAGCTGCTTCCTGTGAACGACACTTCCAAGGACGGCTCCATCTGTGATTCCTACCCCTACAATGCAGTTTCAAGTTTTGCCCTGCATCCCCAGTTCATTCATCTGCCCTCCGCCGGAGTTGTCGTGGATGATGACTATCGCCGGTTGCAGGAGGAACTCAATGCCTTTGTCAAGGATGGAAGACCCGAGACTGATTATGTCAGGGTGAATGCCGAGAAGCACCGTCTGCTCCGTCAGGCCTACAACTCATCCCGGAACTCACTTGTCAGGACCAGGTCCTACAGGGCCTTTGTCGCGGCGAATGAGTCCTGGCTGCTTCCATATTCCGTTTTCACCGTCCTCGCGCGCAAATTCGGCACTCCGGATTTTAGCACCTGGGGCGAATGGTCTGAGTATGATGCCAAGAAGGCCGAGGCTTTTGCCAAGGCCAACAAAGATGAGGTCGGATATGTTTATTTTCTTCAGTATCATCTTGACAGGCAACTTCTTGAGGTCCGCAATTATGCCCATTCAAAAGGTCTTGTCCTTAAAGGGGACCTGCCGATCGGAGTGAGCCGCAACAGCGCCGACGCCTGGCAGTTCCCACGGCTGTTCAATATGGATTCACAGGCCGGGGCACCGCCTGACGCCTTTTCTGCCGACGGTCAGAACTGGGGCTTCCCGACCTACAACTGGGAGGAAATGTCAAAAGACGGCTATGCCTGGTGGAAGGCCCGTCTTGCAAAGATGGGTGAGTATTTCGATGCGACTAGGATTGACCACATCCTGGGGTTCTTCCGCATCTGGGAAATACCGGTTCCCCTGAAGAGCGGTCTGGAGGGGCATTTCAGTCCGGCCCTTCCGTATTCACGCGATGAACTCCTCTCCTGGGGCTACGGAGACAGACTCCATCTTTTCATCGAGGACCCGCATCGTCCGGGATGGTACCATCCGAGAATCAATGCCACCGGGCTCGGCGGACTTTATGAGGATTTCTTCTGGCACCGCCACAATGATTTCTGGGCGGCGGGCGCGTTGGGAAAACTCTCCGCCCTTCTGGGTTCCACAAATATGCTTGCCTGCGGAGAGGACCTCGGGATGATTCCTCCTTGCGTGCCTGGTGTGATGAAACGTCTGAACATTCTCTCCCTTGAAATCCAGAGGATGCCGAAAGACCCTTCACGCTCTTTTGCCCGTGTGTCGGAATATCCTTACTCTTGTGTCTGCACCACGTCGACCCACGATATGAACCCTTTGAGGGCGTGGTGGGAAGAGGACCTGGAAGCCACCCAGCGTTTCTTCAATGAAGAACTCGGCTGCCACGGGAAGGCCCCGCAGTTCTGTGAGCCTTGGGTCTGCCGCCGGATTCTGGTCCAGCATCTTGCTTCACCGGCAATGCTCGTGATTCTTCCGCTTCAGGACTGGCTTTCCATCGACGGGGAATTGCGCTACAAGCCTGACGGGGCCAAGGGCTGGAGGGGACTTCCTGAGGATGAGAGAATCAATGTGCCTGCCATTCCGAACTACCATTGGGACTACAGGATGCACATCACCCTTGAGCAGCTCCTTGCAGCAAAGGATTTCAACAATGAGGTCGCCTGCCTTGTGAGGGAATCCGGAAGGTAGTGTTTTTCGGACTCCCGTTCACGAGCCACGGGCGGCTACGCCGTCCGCGGCCCATACCCTGACTCTGTCAAATGTATTCCTATAAGGAAACCCCGCCGAGGCCACGGTTGTGATCGGCGGGGTGTAATTCAGTTGTGGTTGAGATTTGGCGGGACAATGAGAATTACTGGCGGAGGGAATTCACTTCCTCCACTGTCAGACCTGTACATTGTGAAATAGTTTCAACCGGCAGACCGGATGAAAACATCTTTTTTGCGATAGCGATTTTTTCTTCGCTCCTTCCCATCTCAATTCCTTCTTCACGTCCTTCTTCACGTCCTTCTTCACGTCCTTCTTCACGTCCTTCCTCACGACCTTCTTCACGCCCCTCTTCAAAGCCCCGGTCGTGATATATTTTCATCCGATACAACAAGTCACGTTCGTTCTTCATAGCTGACATATATTCGTTGTACTTATCCTTTGTGAAACCGGCAACCCAGCAGGCATTTGCCAGATTACTGATGAAGACGTCCTCAGTCAACTCCTCTGGAAGTTGGTCGTACTTCCAGCTGTTCCTGAACCAGAAGAACAGTTTGTCCTGCTCTGTGGTGCAT
>JBJEJS010000191.1:0-2603 GCA_051878235.1 Candidatus Cryptobacteroides sp. | reverse complement strand
TATCTTTATCTGTATTTCCTGTGCGTTCACGAGGTAATATGTGTCAACTCCGAAACGCCCCGAGGCCACCTGCTTGACCGCGCTCGCCATTGACCTGCCGTCAGGCAGGGGAGTGTTCCTGTCAGGGTCCTCACCGCCTTCCCCCGTGTTGCTCTGTCCCTGGAATCCGTTCATTGCGAGTGCTATGGCCTCGTGCGCCTCCTTGCTGATTGCCCCGAATGAAATCGCCTCTGTGACAAAGCGTCTCATTATATCGTCCGCGCTCTCCACAAGACTGATGTCAATCGGCTCCCTGTCGCTTTCAATCTCCATAAGGTCGCGCAGATAGATAGGAGTCTCACGGTTCTGCGCTGCACGGCTGAACTCCTTGTAGGAATTGTAGTCGTTCTCCCTTGCCGCTTTCCTGAGGGATTTGACGACAGACGGATTCCAGGCGTGGTACTCTCCGCCCTTGCGGTAGGCATATGCCCCGAAATCCTCAAGGTCGCCTGTCGCCTGACCTTCCGTCCCGGTGGCTGATGCCTCGGGAATGTCCGTCCCGACATTCCCGAATGCCTCCTTGTGCGCTGAAAGCACATCCCCGGCGATGTCCTCAATCGTGATGCCCTCAATCTGGGATATTCCTCCGCCCATATATTTGTCAAGCACCGACGAACTTACCCCGAGGCTCTCAAAAAGCGTGGCACCCCTGTAACTGCGGATTGTGGATATTCCCATCTTTGAGAGAATCTTGAGCATCCCCTTGTTGATCGAGCGGATATAATGCTCCTCGGCGGCAGGGTAGTCGAGTTGGATTGCATTCTCCTTGACAAGTTTGTCGAGAATGGCGAAAGTCATATACGGGTTGACCGCACTTGCCCCGTATCCCACCAGAAGCGCGACCTGTGTCACCTCGCAGACCTCTGCGGACTCCACGATGATTGCAGTCTGCGCCCTCTTCATACAATGGATGAGGTGGTGGTGGACAGCCGCTGTCGCGAGAAGGGACGGAATAGGGGCGTGTTCCCTGTCCACATTCCTGTCGCTGATTATGATGTAGTTGTAGCCAGCGTCAACAGCCTTGGCCGCATCCCTGCACAGTTTCGAGATGGAGGCCTCCATAGCCTCTGCCCCTCCGTCCGCCTCGAAAAGCATCGGGAGCGTTATGGTGCGGAATCCCTTGTAGCGCAGGTTCTTCAAGGTCTCCAGTTCGTCGTCGGAAAGAATCGGGGAACTGAGTTTCACCACCTTGCACAAATCCGCCGACGGAGTGAGGATGTCCCCCTTGACCGCACCGATGTAACTTGTCAGGGACATCACGGTGCTTTCCCTGATGGAGTCTATCGGAGGGTTGGTCACCTGCGCGAACTTCTGCTTGAAATAGTTGAAGAACCTCTGCGGCTTGTTGGACAGCACGGCAAGGGGAGTGTCGTCCCCCATCGCGTAGGACGGCTCCGCACTGTCCCTCGCCATCGGGATTATTATCCTGTCGATGTCTTCCCTGTCGTACCTGAAAGCCTTCAGAAGCCGTCCGAAGTCCTTTATCGAATGGTCCACCTTCCTGCCGCTGCGGATTTTGTTGAGCACTATCCTTCCTGAATGAAGCCATTCCGAATAGGGATATGCCCCCGAAAGTTCCTCCTTGATTTCCTCGTCGCGGATGATTTTCCCCTTCAGGGTGTCCACCATCAGGATTTTCCCCGGCTTCAGCCTCCCCTTCGAGGCGATGTCCTTCGGCGCGACCTCACAGGCTCCCGTCTCGGATGCCATCACGAGCATCCCGGTTTTCGTGATGAAATAACGGCAAGGCCTGAGGCCGTTCCTGTCGAGCATTCCCCCCGCATATCTCCCGTCGGAGAAAATGATTGTGGCAGGCCCGTCCCAAGGCTCCATAAAGATGGAATGATACTCGTAGAAACATTTCAACTTGTGCCCCAGCGGGTTGCCCTCCTTGTAACTTTCAGGAATCAGCATCGCGAGGGAATGAGGGATGGAATATCCCGCCCTTGTGAAGAACTCCAGCACATTGTCGAATGACGCGCTGTCGCTCATCCCTGGCTCTATGATGGGGCTGATGCTGTCCGTTATCTTTCCGAGGTTATCAGTCTGCAGCAGCGCCTCCCGTGATTTTATCCAGAGCCTGTTGCCCTTGATTGTGTTTATCTCGCCGTTGTGCCCTGTCATCCTGAAAGGCTGGGCGAGGCTCCAGGTCGGGAATGTGTTGGTGGAGAACCTTGAATGGACGAGGGCTATCGCGCTTGTGAAATATGGATCAGTCAGGTCAGGGAAATACTCGCGCAGCTGGCGCGAGGTGAGCATACCTTTATATATAAGGGTGCTTGTGGAGAGGCTTGCGAAATAGCATCCTTTCTGGTCCTTTATCGAGGAAGCCGCCACGCGGTGCTCCACTTCTTTCCTTATGAGGTAGAGTTTGTCCTCAAGCCTGTCCCTGTCGTCGCATCCGACAATGAAGATCTGGCGGATATGCGGCTCGGTCTCCCTTGCCATCTCCCCGAGGACCGCGCTGTTCACTGGGACCTCCCTCGTGTGCATTATGCCCAGCCCCGCAGCCCGCACGCACTCGTCGATTATCTCCGAAAAAAGCGAGTCGTCCCTGCCGTCTT
>JBJEJS010000190.1:0-2616 GCA_051878235.1 Candidatus Cryptobacteroides sp. | reverse complement strand
CGGCTTGTTCCTGTCCGTCGAGAACCAGATCACGGCCGGTTTCCCGACTATATGGTCTTCAGGTACGAATCCCCAATAACGGGAATCCAAGGAATTGTGCCTGTTGTCCCCCATCATAAAATAGTAGTCCTGAAGGAAAGTGTAACTGTCTGACGGTTCCGAATTTATGTATATGACACCATCCCTTGTCTCAAGCGAATTGCCCTCATAATCCTTGATTATCCTGCTGTACAGCGGGAGATTCTCAAGCGTCAGGCTAACTGTCGAGCCTTTTGAAGGAATCCAGAGAGGACCGAAATTGTCCCTTGTCCATCTGTAACTTTCCTCGAAAGGGAAGATGGTCAGATAGGAGTCAGGATAATCCGGAGGATAGGCATCCACATTCTCCACCACGGAAACCACATTCTGGAAACTCTCAATCTGCTCCTTCATAGCCGCAGTCAGCGGCATCGCAGGATAACCCGGCATCTGGGGATTGAACCAGAGTTCGCCGACATTGATTCCGAGTTTCTCAAGGTTCTTCGGGTTGATCTTCTGTCCGGTCGTCGTCACGGCGTAAGTGCTCTGCACTCCCTCCCAGACCTCCTGGGCCTCCCCGTTGACATAGACCCTTCCGTCGATGATGCTGATCGTGTCACCTGCGACAGCGACGCAGCGTTTCACATAGTGGTCTTTCTTGTCGGAAGGACGGACCTTCACGGGGCCGAAATTGCTGATTGCATATTCCCTTCCGGCTGTCCTGACCATCATATAATAGTCATCGGCAGGAGCCTTGGTCAGCACGGTGTCCCCGTTGGGAAATCCGAAGACGACATAATCACCCCTTTTGACATTTCCGAAACCTTTGAGCCTCCTATATTTGTTCTGGATCAAAGTGGAATATGACTCACCGCCTCCCGGCAGCACATTATGGGTGAACGGAACAGTGAGAGGAGTCTGCGGGACCCTCGGACCGTAAGACAGTTTGCTGACGAACAGATGGTCGCCCGTCATCAGCGAACTTTCCATTGATGAGGAAGGAATCTTGAAGGCCTGGAAAAAGAAGATATTGATGAATGTCACGACAATCACTGCAAAGATTATGGCGTCAAGCCAGTCCAGCAGGACATTGCGCTTCTCCCCTTCCTTGTATTCCTTCTTCCAGAACACCCATTTCACCTTGCGGGTGATGTGGTGGTCGAAAATAACGACAAGTCCGAGAAGCCACCAATAATTTCCGAGCCATATCACCCAAAGCAGATAAAGGAGCGACCAGAAGCCGCACCGTACCCGCCGGTCGTGATATAATTCCTTCAGGCTCATCTGAGAACAGACTATTTTACTGAATTTATAATAGCCTCGAATGCCTTTGGAGTGTTCATCGCGAGGTCAGCGAGAACTTTGCGGTTGAGACCGATGTTCTGCTTTGCGATCTGTCCCATAAACTGGGAATAAGTCATTCCGTACTGGCGTGCGGCAGCGTTGATACGCTGAATCCAAAGAGCCCTGAAAGAGCGTTTTTTGGCTTTGCGGTCACGATAAGCATAAGTAAGACCTTTCTCGTAGGTGTTCTTTGCTACCGTCCAAACATTTTTTCTTGAAAGGAAGTTACCGCGGGTTCTCTTGAGAATCTTCTTGCGGCGTGCCCTTGAGGCAACTGAATTTACCGATCTTGGCATAATTTTACTGTTTTCGGAGGCAGTGTCCGTTACGGAACTTTACAACTGCTTGTCCAAGTTAAACTTAAAAAATAACAATGAGACTTAGATTGCAAGAAGGGATTTCACTCTCTTCACATCAACTGTATCAATCAGTCCGACGTGGGTAAGATTCCTTTTCTGCTTCTTGGTCTTCTTTGTGAGGATGTGGCTCTTGTAAGCGTGTTTCCTCTTGATTTTTCCCGTTCCGGTAAGCGTGAAGCGCTTTTTCGAACCGGAGTTGGTCTTCAATTTAGGCATAAGTCAATCTTTTAACTGTTAATAAATAATATATGCATTATTTCTTCTTTGCTACAGGAGAAATCATCATTATCATCCTCTTGCCCTCAAGTTTCGGCATCTGCTCGGCGCGTCCGTAGTCCTCAAGTTCAACCGCAAAACGCAGGAGAAGTTTCTCCCCCTGGTCCGCATAGAGAATTGAACGCCCTTTGAAGAAGACCGATGCCTTGACCTTGGAGCCTTCCTGAAGAAACTCCTGCGCGTGCTTGAGTTTGAACTGGAAGTCGTGCTCGTCGGTGTTCGGACCGAAGCGTATCTCCTTGATGACTATCTTGGCGGAATTCGACTTCATCTCCTTCGCCTTCTTTTTCTGCTGGTACAGAAACTTCTGATAGTCCATTATCTTACAAACCGGAGGTTCAGCCTTGGCACTGATCTCAACCAGGTCAAGTCCCAGTTCGTCAGCCATCTTGATGGCCTTGGAAATAGGATAAACCCCCTGCTCCTCAATGTTGTCGCCCACAAGGCGGACCTGAGATGCAGTGATCTCCTCGTTGATTCTCAATCCGTCCTCATCTTTTTTTGCCCCTCTGCCGTTCTGCGGATTCGGGCGTCCTCCCTGAGGATTCGGACGCGGGCCGTTAAATCGTGGGCCCGATGGTTTGAATGGTGCTGCGATATCGCTGTCCTCCAAAGTTTT
>JBJEJS010000189.1:0-2624 GCA_051878235.1 Candidatus Cryptobacteroides sp. | reverse complement strand
AACAGGGAGATATAAAATATATTTACCAGATATCCCCCTCCAGTAAGGAGGAACGCCGCGAGTGAAATGACGACGAGAAGACCTGAAATAATCGCAGGTTTTATCCTGTCGCCTTTGAACACCGTGTCGGAAAGCCACCCCGCGATGACCGTCCCGAGAACGCCGAACACCGCAGAGAATGCGATGATCTGAGTCGCGCCCTCAAGGGAGAATTCCTTGATTTTCTGCAGGAAAAGGACACCCCATCCCGCAACGGCATATTTGACTATATATACGAATGCGCTCGACGCAGCGATTATCCATATACCTGGATGAGACAGCACCATCTTCTGCAATTCGGAGGTAGGCATCGTGTCCTCCTTCGCAGGAGCCTCGCCCGTAAGGGTCTGGATGGACGGCAGGCCCTCGCTCTCGGGAGTGTCGTGGACGAAAAGAAGGATGATGGCGACTCCGAGGAATCCGCAGACTGAAGAAAATATGAAACCGTACTGCCACCCGAACGCGCCTACGACCATCCCGACAAGGATAAAGGATATGAACTCACCGATATATGGGCTTGCGCTGAATATTCCGTAATATGTGCCCCTCTTCGACAACGGAAACCACCTTGAGAGATTGATTATCCCCGGAGGCGCACCCATCGACTGGACCCATCCGTTTATGCCCCATCCGACAGCGAAGATTCCGAACAGAAGGATATTGAACCATCCTGCGCTGTTCTCGAAAAGCCCGAGGACCCCCATCAGCAGGTTAACCACAGCGGAAAGCAGGAGACCAGTCGCCATAAAACGGCGGATATTGCAGTAGTCGGCGATGAAACCGTTCAGGAACTTCCCTGCGGCATAGACGAAAAGCAGGGCCGAGCCTATCAGGCCCAACTGGGCAGGAGTCAAGATTCCCCCGTCTATCAAAGGCTGTTTCACCACACCGAGGCTGAGCCTGCACACATAATACAAACTGTACGCGACCGTCGCGCCCCAGAAAGTGCGGGAGCGCAAGGACTGATATTTCGGCTGAATCTGTTCCTCAGGCACTTTCTCAAGGGAGGGCTTGCTGATTCTGTACCGGCTATATATACCCATTATGGACTGTCAGTAGGTTTCTCTGGGCAAAGGTAGAAAAAGAAACTTGATTTTTCTTGGAAATAAATCAAAACAAGTTCCTATCTTTACATCATCTAATCACAATTAAGGATTTTTCAAATTCCTAAAACAATGAAACAGAGACTTACGCTATTGTCGGCGTGCATCCTGCTCGCCCTCGCCCCCCTTGCAGGGCAGACTCCCAAAAATGTGGAATACACATTCACAGAGGCATCCGACCTCACATTGATAGGCAAAATCCACAATGACACCCCGAATCCATACCACCGTGTGGACACCGTACGGTTCAAGGGATTCACAAAGGGGGAAAACTCCCAGGTGCGCTGTTCCGCAGGCCTTGCGGTGCTGTTCAAGACCAATTCGAGCACGATTTCCGTGCAGACGCAATACGGTTACTGGAACGAGGGCACCAGCACGATGCCTATCGCCCTGAACGGATATGACCTTTACATCAAGAAGGACGGGAAATGGACATACGCCCGCGCAGCCACCCAGAAGAAGGCTGACAGGGACAAGAACCTCGTCCTGATCAAGGATATGGACAGGGAAGAGAAGGAATGTATGCTGTACCTGCCTATGTACAGCGAGGAATATTCCGTGAAAATCGGTGTGGAGAAAGGCTCTGTGATTGAGCCTCTTGAATCGGAGTTCCGCCACAGAATCGCGATTTTCGGCTCAAGTTTCACCCAGGGAATCAGCGTAAGCCGTTCAGGAATGAGTTACCCGATGCAGTTTATGAGGAACACGGGGCTTCAGATTCTGAGCCTCGGATGCAGCGGGAACTGCAAGTTGCAGCCTTATTTCGCGGATGTTCTTGCGGCTGCCGATGTTGACGCCATCATATTCGACGCATTCTCGAATCCGTCTGCGGAAATGATTGAGGAAAGGCTGTTTCCGTTCATAGAGAGAATCCAGGCAGCAAAGCCGGACATACCTTTGATTTTCCAGCAGACCATCTACCGCGAAAGCAGGAATTTCTCAAAGTCAAGCGAATCCAATGAAGCGGCAAAGCAGGCAATGGCGGAAAAACTTATGGCAAAGGCTGTCAAGAAATATAAGAATGTGTATTTCATCAGCACAAATGCCACCGACGAGGCCTCTCACGACACCAGCGTCGATGCGACACACCCTTCCGACTGGGGATATATGCTTTGGGCGAAATCCATCGAGAAACCCATCCTGGAAATTCTTGGGAAATACGGCATACAATAAAATATCAGCGTAATTGAATTTTTGCCGGCTTGTCCTTCGCCATTCCCGGCTTGTCCTTCGTCTTGCCCGGGTCTATCTCCATTCCCGGAGTGTTTTTCGCCATCCCCCAGTTTGTTCTTCGTCATTCCCGGCCTGACCGGGAATCTCTCCCAGAACAGATGCCCGATCAAGTCGGGCATGACAATAATAGGACAATAAACGGCAGGTGCGAGTTCGAGTCTTTGAAAGTACAGATAAAAACAAGGTCATCCATAGTGACATGAACCCCGAAAGTTAGACAAAAAACTTTCGGGGTTTTGTTATGTCCAA
>JBJEJS010000188.1:0-13643 GCA_051878235.1 Candidatus Cryptobacteroides sp. | reverse complement strand
CACAGGATCTGCAAAATAATGGACAACTTCATTTGTCTTCTTGGCGGCGGTTCCTCCACCGAATACCGAACCTTCACCGGCAATGCTGACAACATCGCTGTTCTTGAATCCGCAGGTGTATCCTTCACTCTGATTCAATTTGAATGAATAGGCTGTCGGAGCGGAAGATCCTGCCTTTCTTAGAGTTGCGAACCAGATTCTGAGTTTGGTCTCGTTTTCATTGGCCCTGTCAACCTGGAAGGTATATGGAACCTGGAATCTGACGATTTCTCCTCTGATTGCCTTTACAGGCATCTCCTCGGTCGGCTGCCAATCAGCCTTGTCGAGTGCCGGATCAGGCGCGAATCCAGGAGTAGGATTAGGTTTCACTTCAAACTCGTACGGAACCCAGCCGTGCTCATCGGTCCCAGGAAGTGTCGGGAAATACTGGATGAAATCATTCGCAGGGTCATTATTTATATACTTGACATATATCTTGAATCGTCCCGGCTGTCCGAAGAATGTTCCGAGAGGGTCCTTTGCACTCTTGGTCGTCATATTCCAGGTCAGGGAGGAGAACTGGTGGCTCCTGTTGTTGCCGAAGGTCACCAGAGGAGCATTCTCGTCATACATCGACACGGCAATGGGCTTTGAGTTCTTTCCGTGCATAAAAACATTCTTCGAATTGTCCCACTCGTCACTTTGAGTCCCGTCAGAAAGAACGAACCACTCAGGATGTGCTTCAAGCGTCTCCTTGTCCGGCACAATGGTCGTAAGGACATCCTGCTCCTTTTCATAACCCTCGGTATAGGCCGTATATTCAGGTGCAATGGCATTGTTGGCAATGAGAATCGAATTGTAGTGGATGTTCACCGAAGTGTTGTAGTTGATTCCGGAACCGGAAGGTTTGAAGGATGTTGAAGGAATCGGCATATTGTCGTACAGATAGACCTTGTTTACCTCGTTCTCGTGATCCTGGTTCACCCAATTCAGTTCGGCGTGATGGAAGATGAAAGGACGTTCCACCGTCGGTATCATCTCACGGGAAGGACGCCTGATGCTACCCGACCAGACATTGACCGGTTTGGTAATCGTGCCCATCAGGGAGATCCCGTTCTCATCGAGTACGTCAAAAGAAATAGGAATCTTACCGTCCTGCACATTCTTCGGCGTGCCCTCGATGTTGAAATGGAAGTACTGCCTGTCTCCCTGGTTCTTGGTTACGAACTTGTCATATTTCACCCTGATTCCGTATGTGTCGGAATTGTCCACGAACACGAATGACAGTTCCCTGCCGAATCCGTTCCTGATTGGAATGGCAAGCATATCCGCAGGGTCGCTGTCATCTCCCGGTGTGCCCTGGTAAACCTGCACACCTTCCTGGAGAAATCCATCGACGAAAATCAGCTGGTCATCTATAAGAAGCTGCTTGGGTTCTATTTGATATTCCATTCCGGGCCACCTCTCGCAGGAATTCACAAATGCGAGAAGGGATGCCAGGACAGTCAAAAAGCCAATATATTTTTTCATATCTAACTGTTCTAAAAATGGTTTTTATTATCGTGCATTCTTGTTCTGAGTCAGTTTCGGATTGATCAGAAGTTCCTTGGATGGAAGAGGGAACAATGTGCAATATTCATCAATGACAACCTTCTTGTTCTTCATATAGTAATTGTCCACACCTGTTCCTGAGTTGGAAGTGAATGCCTCGTAATATTTCTGGAAATGAGCATTCATAACACTGACTGCCTTTCCTGAGCGGATGAGGTCAAACCACCTGTGTCCCTCGAAAGCGAGCTCCAAAGCCCTCTCGTCGAAGATAGCCTGAAGAACCTTGTCCCTGGTGTCCAGCACCCTTCCGCAATCCGAACTTCCGTCCGCGATGTAAGGAATGATGCCCGCACGGTTACGCACCGCATTGATTGTCCTGTCCAGTTCAGCCTGAGGAAGCACTCCCATAATGTGGGCTTCCGCCTCGGCAAGCATCAGCAGGACGTCAGCATATCTCAGGATATACCAGTTGTCATCTGAATCGTTCGCCTTGTAAGGAGTGCCGCTGTTGTATTTGCCGCAATAATATTTTCCGTCATCACCGAAACCCTTGACAGTCAGACGGAAAGTAGTTCCTGTGTAAGAATCGTATGGATGGAGTGCATCCTGACTGTAGTCCTTGTTGTCATTGGCAGGAAGAATATCCCCTCCAACTACCTTTGTTGCTCCGTCACTCAGACGCGTATCACTGTACAATCCTCCATCAAACAATGTAGGACCGGATGTGTAGTCTGGCCAGAAGGAATCCCATTTCCTCGCGAAATCGATGAAATAACCGGTAGGAATACAACTTCCTCCTCCTTTGTTAGGCAGTGCGGCAGGAATATACCCGTTGCTGTTCGGAGTAGAGCGCGGAGCATAGTTCTGCGGACAGAAAGCCGTGTAATAGGAACTTCCTATTCCTTCGGTCTGGTCACCCCTGTACTCAACCTCCCATATTGACTCCGAATTGTGTTTGTTGGCAGGCTTGAAAAGGTCTGAGAAATTGCTCATCAGGGAATATCCTCCCTTTGCAATCACATCCTCAAGATAGTATTTGGCCGCCTCCCATTTGCTTTCTGTAAGACCAGGATAATACTGGATTATCTCTTCTGACATAGAAATGTCATTGTAGGCAGGTACATTCGGATAGGCAGAATGAGTGGTCTCGTCAGGCAATGAAATGAAAACCTTCGCCAGAAGGGTCTCAGCCGCGTAAAGATTGACTCTTCCGGTAGGGACATTGTCCTTATTTTTGAGAAGGCCGCTGTCAATTGCATCAGTGAGATCCCTGAGAATCTGAGCATATACTTTTTCAACACTGACACGGACATCGTCTGAAGCATCTGAATACTTGTTAGGAACATCAAGGACGAGAGGGACATCACCGAAAGTCCTTACAAGATTGAAGTAATGCAAAGCTCTGAGTACTTTTGCCTCCTGAATGTAAGTCTGTACGTCTTTATCATCACCAAACAGTTCCTCTCCTTTTTCAATAACCGTGTTGGCACGGACTATACCCCTATATGAATGACTCCAGTGATTCTGAGTTGCAGAATTGTTGGATGTGATATTGAATTCCTCAGTCTCGTGCTTGAAAATATGTGCAGAATAACGGTTGACATTAGGGAATGCAATGTCAGAACGGACATCGGCAATGGTCCATATCGAAGTCCCGTACAGGCCGTTGGACCTCAGATTCGCGTATGTGGCATACAATTCCGAACGGATGTCATTGGGAGTATTGTAAAATACCGTATCAGTCATCGTCGTCTCAGGAGAGACATCAAGGAAAGAGCAGGAGGCTGTAAGGGCACAAGCCACTACGCCAAGCATATATTTAATCGTATTCTTCATTTCGCTGCGATTTAGAAAGATAATTTCAGTCCGAATGTAAAGTTTCTTGAAACAGGGTAGCCCACCTGGTCAACTCCTGGAGCCACAGCCGACATCATTGAATTGGATTCAGGATTCAGGCCGGTGTATTTCGTAAAGGTATAGAGGTTGTCTATGTTGAAGTTGAGATTGAGCCCCTGTAGCCTGAGTTTCTTCAGGACCTTTTTGCCGAAATTGTAAGACAACTGTATATTCCTGATATTCAGATATGATCCATCTTCCAAGAGTCTGTTGGTAAACTTCTTTTCTTCAGCGGAAGGCTTTACATCATTCGTTGTGGTAGACCGTCCGACAAGACCGTTGCCAGGTTCTTCAGGAGAACGCCATCTGTCCTTTACAAACACTGATGCATTGGAGCCGCTTCCTTTGAGAAGCTGCATAAGGGATGTGTTGTAAATCTGATTGCCGTACTGACCTACAAGCTGGATGCTCAGGGTGAAGTTCTTGTATGAGAATGTATTGACCATTCCGGCATTGAACTTCGGATAAGGATTTCCTATGATTGTCCTGTCATCGTCATTATATACTCCATCTCCATTGAGATCATAAAATTTCAAATCCCCGGGCCGCACATTTTCATCGAAGGCAAGTCCTGAATAAGGATCATTTCTTAGAGCTTCTATTTCTTCAAGAGACTGATAGATACCACCGAACACACGACCATAGAACATACCCATAGGATATCCAACCAACGTGATGTTTGATTCCTCAACTCCGGCATAGATAGCCTCGGAATCAATGCCGAGTCCAAGAACCTTATTTCTGTTTGCCGAGATATTGAACGTGGTGGTCCAATTGAACTTGCCGGTGATGTTCCTTGACACTATGTTGAACTCAACTCCCCTGTTGAGCACGGATCCTACATTCTGGAGCATAGTGGACACTCCCAAGGTACTTGGCACCTGTGTATTGAGAAGCATATCCTTAGTTACCGAACGGTAGAAGTCGAGCTGCAGGAACACCCTGTTCTTTGCAAAGCCGAGGTCGAGACCGACATTCAACTGGTCGGACTGTTCCCATTTGAGGTCAGGATTGGCGATATTGTTGCTGGCCCATCCGGAAATCACCTGCCCGTCAATGACATAACTGTTCTTTCCCATCTTGTTGAGATAGTTGAACTGACCAATGGCATTGTTTCCGGAAAGTCCCCAGCTTCCCCTGATTTTCAGTTCGCTTATGACCTTCTGTTTCTGCATCCATTTTTCTTCGGACATTGCCCAGCCGGCAGACACCGAAGGGAAATAACCGAATTTGTGGTTGGCCCCAAAACGTGAAGAACCATCAGCACGGAACACTGCCTGAATCATATATTTCTGCTTGTAGTTGTAGCCCACACGCGCCATATAGGAATTCAGTCTGTCAGTCACCTTGTCGTAAGTCCCGGCATTTACCGTTCCACCGTTGATTGACGGAAGGGACTCAGACTCAAATTTGTACGCACCTGCATATAGTTCCTTGTAAGTTGTACTCTGGAAGGTGCATCCGGCCATCAGTGAAAGATTATGCATTCCAAAACTTCTCTCGAATGACAGGATGTCCTCGTTGATCCACATAATCTGGTTCTTGCTCCTGGAAGATGCTGAGGAGTCAGTCCTGTTGTTTCCGATGGAAGCCGGATACCAGATGTTATTGTTCCTCATAAAGGCATCAATCGAAAATGAAGGCTTGAAAGCAAGTCCTTTTGCAAGCTTGAATTCGAAATTGATTGCACCGGTCGTCCTGAGCAAATCAGTGATGTTCTTGTAGTCACGCGCGATTTTTACCGGGTTGTCATTTTCCGTGTTCAACGGCGAGTTCCGCAAACTTTCATATTTCCCTGTCAAAGGGTCGGGACCATTTACAATTGCATCATCTGTTGCAGCCATATTGTATTCACAATTTGAGAAAAATGACCCGTCAGGGAGATATACAGGATAGAAAGGACACATCTCAATTGCTGTTCTAATTACACCGTTTGAGCCGTTTCCTCCGTCCTTGGTTTTTCTTGTCTTGGAATAGGTAGTAGAGAAATTTAGAGACATATTTGCCCATTTGGCAAGAGTAAAGTCAAAATTCGATCTGAACGCATATCTCTGCATACCTGTATATACGACTGTTCCCGGTTGGTCATATATCTCTCCAGAAACTCTGTATTTCAAGTTCTTGTTTCCACCGGAAAGTGAAATATTGTATTTCTGCTGGAAAGCGAGTTGGAAGATGGCATCCTGCCAGTCCGTGTCATTGTTCACATCGTAAGGGAAAAAGTCCTGAGTCGCATTGGTAAGATACCTGTACCTTGAACTTATGCCATAATCAGCGAAATATTCTTCCAGTTCGGCGGCATTGAGGACCTGAAATTTCCTTTGTGCCTTTGCAAGGGTGAAGGCGGCATTGAAGTTGACTGTGACCTTTCCTTCGCTTCCACGTTTTGTGGTGATAAGGAAGACGCCGTTCGCTCCTCGTGCTCCATAGACGGCGGTTGAAGCGGCATCTTTGAGAATCTGGATGCTCTTGACATCGTCAGGGTTAAGGGAGGAAAGACCGCCCTCCATAGGAATTCCGTCCACAATGTACAACGGCTCCGAACCCGATGTGATGGTTCCCACTCCACGGACTTCGATGTTCGTGTCTCCTCCAGGAGTGGCGTCAGCCGTCATAATGCGTACTCCCGGGACAAGACCTGCGATAGTCTGCTCTATTGAGGAGCCGGCATATCCCGACAGGTCTTTTTCCGAAATGCTTGTGACGGCGGCGGTTATCGTCCTCTTGGTCTGGGTTCCATAACCGATTGCAACCGCTTCGTCAAGGAGATTGGCATCCTCCTCAAGCACGATGTCCGCAACCACTTGGGAATCAGGCACCTCAATAGTGAGTGTCTTGAAACCGAGACACATGAATGAAAGGATTGTCCTGTCCTTGGTCACATTGCGGGCAATTGAATAGTTTCCGTCAATGTCAGACACTTCTCCCCTATTTTCATCCTGCACTACAACGGCTACACCCATAAGCGGCTCGCCCTTGGAATCGGTGATTTTTCCTTTTATGTTCAGATCTGAATTCTGTGCTCCTGCACAGACAGGGACGAACAGTAGGGAGAGAAACAAGGCTGCATAAATCAGCCTATGAATAAACACCTGTGTTTTCATAAATATATACAGTCTTAAAAATTATATGGTCTGTTCAGGGGTGTCGGAAGTGACATCCTTCACCCAATCCTGAAGTAATTGTTTCATCTTTGAAGCCTTCTCAGGATATTCTTCTATGATATTGTTCTGTTCGCCCGCATCTTCCTTGAGATTGAACAGCATCCTGTGGGTCTGACGGTTTTCCTTCTTTCCTGTGACAGTCTCGACATATTTGTAATCCCCCATCCTTACGGCTTTCTTTACACGATATTTCCAGAACAGAGGTCTTTCCGGAAGAGTCTTTCCTTTCAGCACCGGCAGGAAACTGATTCCGTCAAGAGGCCTCCCCGAGTCATCGTACCTGATGCCTGCCATATCCAGCATTGTCGGGAATATGTCCATACACAGGACGGTCTCACCGCTCACTGCCCCTTTCTTCACCGTTCCAGGCATACGCACAATTGCCGGTACCCTGTGGCCGCCTTCAAACACGTCCCCCTTGCCGCCGCGCAGGGCTCCGGCCGTTCCGGGACCGCACGGTCCGTTGTCAGAGAAGAAGATGACGAACGTGTTCCTGTCAAGTCCGGTTTCCCGCAATGCCGCGAAAATCCGTCCTATCCCCTCATCCATCGTCTCTATCATATCCTTGTAGGTGTCATCCAGATTTTTGCGCGGTTTCCCCGTCTCCTTGTTGCTGCCGACCGTCCTGTACGCATCGTCATCCGGACCCTGATAAGGTGAATGGGGACATCCGTGAGCGACATAGAGGCAGAAAGGCCTGTCGTGTTCCGATGCGATGTAGGAAGCGGCCTTGTCATTGATGAGGTCAGTCAGATAACCTTCCGGAGTCTTCTGCACACCGCCTTCATACCAGTCGGGCCTGCCCTGTGAATCCAAAAAGGCCTTGTAATCGACATTCCCTGCAAGAAAACCCTCAAAATGCCCGAAGCCGTGATTGAGCGGCCCGTATTGAGGAAGATAACCGAGATGCCATTTCCCGAACATCGCCACATCATAACCGTTTCCGGAGAGGACATCCGCAAATGTCGTCTCGTGCGGCTGGAGTCCCGCCTTCCTCAACTTCTCGACATTAGTAAGAAGCACCCCGTCTATCCCCGCACGCTGCTGATAACGCCCTGTCAGCAATGCACAACGGGTCGGAGAACTGACAGGCCCGTTGGAGTGGAAATCAGTAAGGAGCATCCCCTCCGCAGCCATCCGGTCAAGATTTGGAGTGTGGATTCTCGTGTTGCCGAAACAACTGATGTCCCCGTAGCCCATATCATCAGCAACGATGATGATGAAATTCGGTCTGGTGTTCCTGCCTGGAGATTCTCCTTTGGCGGCAACTGACGGAAAAGCGTTGGCAAAAGCCAACGAGACCATACTTCCGACCGCAATGTATCTGTTTTTCATAATAGGGATTTATTTGAAAAGAAATTCAATCTGCTTCCATTCGCTTGCCTCGTCATTCTGCTGAGGCTTGCCAGGAGTGGAACGTCCGTCCACAATATACTTTTTCAGCCTTGCCTGAAGTTCCTTCTCAATTTTCCTGTGCTCTCCATAAAGGTTCTCCGTTTCAGAAGGATCTTCTCTCATATTGAACAACTGGTACTTTGGGAGTTCCTTCCAGTTCTCGCTTTTCGGATTTGGCTGTCCCCAGCCGCCTGAACCTGGCCAGAACACAAGCTTCCAGTCCCCTCTCCTGAGTGCGAACCTTCCGTCTATCGAATGATGGATAATATCCTCACGCCCTGACTGTCCGCTTCTGGTCAACACCGGCATCAGACTGTAACTGTCTTCCGCCTCATTGTCCTTGAGTCCGTACCCTGCAAGATCGGCAAAAGTCGCATAGAAGTCTGTGAGGGAGACTATCCCGTTCTCGACTATGTTGTGATATCTGTCTCCCCACGAAATGATGAGAGGAATACGGTGACCGCCGTCATAAATATCGGATTTTGCCCCTCTAAATATATGGTTGGGACTGTGCCCCTTCTTCTTCATATAGCTGATGTTCACCACTGGGGAACACCCGTTGTCGGTCGTGAAGATGATTATCGTGTTGTCAGCCTTGCCGCTTTCCTCCACGGCATTCATTATCTTTCCCACCATAGCATCCACCATCAGCACGAAATCGCAATAGTCGGACACTCCTGATTTTCCCTTGAATTCCTCCGAAGGAAGCACCGGAGTATGCGGGGCGGTAACAGGAAGATAAAGAAAATAAGGCTTGTCAGCATCCTTTTGCCCTGCAATATAGTCGCACGCCCTTCTTGTAAAGTTCGGAAGGACATCAGAATGTTCGAAATCAGGAGCCTGAGGTCCCTTACGCTGCATCTTTATGCCTTTCTGGATGTCTATGGATTCCTTAGTCGGAACGGCAGTCGGCATATCGTTCTCCACATAGACATAAGGAGACATATCCAACGACGCGGCTATCCCATAAAAATAGTCGAAGCCGTGCGCTGTCGGACCGTTCTTGACGGGTGCGCTGAAATCCACCTCGTTCCTCTGCCTGTCTTTGTAGGTCCAGTCCCATCCGAGATGCCATTTGCCTATCATCGCCGTTGAATATCCGGAATCGGAAAGCATATCAGCAAGCGTCCTCCTTTCCGGCCTGATGAGCGGCTCCGAGAATCCTCCGAGGACCCCTGATTTCAGTTCAGAACGGAAAGCATAACGACCGGTAAGTATTCCGTAACGGGAGGGGGTGCTGACTGCGGAATTGGAATGGGCATCGGTGAATCTGATGCCTTGTCCGCACAGCCTGTCAAGATTCGGTGTGACAATGGGAGTGCGGTCATTGTACGCCGAGACATCTCCATATCCCATATCATCGGCAAGAAAAAGTATGATGTTAGGTTTTTCCTGTGCTGCCGCTGTTCCTCCGGCCGCAAGCAAGGATGTAAAAAGAAGCGCTTTAGTGTATTGGTTATCCATAGACTTAATATGTGTTGATGCCGTAAAATTGGGATATTTTGTAATACTAAAAAAATGATGATTCCAACAATGTAGCGACAAATCAGTAAATATTTACATATATACTTATAAATCAACTATTTACAACAAAATATCCTATACTAAAATATAGTGCTTCGGCAAACCTCCCGCAAACAAATGAATATGATTTGCACAACTACATTTTTGAAATATTTAATATTGTTCAATCCATTGAACATAAACTGTTTAAGTCTCAATATCCACTATATTTTACCATTCTGGTCCCAAATCAGGAAGGCGTATGAGGATTATGTTCCCTAACTTTACTGACGAACAAATACAAACCGACACTCAATAACCCGGAAATTATGAAATTCCTGCTGAAATTCCTTCCATTGACAGTTCTTCTTGCCTTCATAGCCTGCTCGAAGCAGGCCGCACCGGAGAATCCCGGTGACGACGGAGACGACGTTTCCGCACCTTCTTACAACTGGAACAAATACGCCTCCGCCGCCCAGGCTTCCCTCGAAAAGAATTTCTGGAGAGAGGAAACAGGCAACTATTGGATAGACAACATCCACGACGACAAGACATTCTACCACTACTGGCAGACTGCGCACGCAATGGAAACAATTATGGACGCGTACGAAAGAACCTCGGACGAGTTCTACAGGGACAGGGTGAGGGTTATTCTCGCCAGAATCAAACAGTCAACAGGAGGAGGGTACATCAACAACTATTATGACGATATGTCCTGGATGGGAATAGCCTGTCTGAGGGCATACGACCTGTTCCTGGAGGAAGAATACCTGAACGCCGCCGGCATCCTCTGGGAAGATGTGCAGCACGGCTGGGTGGAACCTGACGGAGGAATGCTTTGGAACAAAAAGGCTGAGGATGCCGGAATAAGGAATTCCTGCACACACTGGACAGTGGCGGATTTCGGAGCAAGAATGTACAGGCACACCAAGCGGAAGGAAGACCTCGAATTTGCATCCAAGGTGTACCGCTGGGCGTACGAGAATTTATATGACTCCTCTCTGGGAGGGGCTTTCGGTTCCTCTACAAACAAATCCTTCCTCACCTACAACCAGGGGGTCCTCATCGGCTCGTCCCTCAACCTCTACGACATCACAAAAAGACAGACTTACAGAACAGCAGCCGAAAAATGCGCCGACTTCTGCATCAGAAATGACAAATTCGGAAAGGAAGGCATCTGGAGGGACGAGGGAGCGAAAGACGACTTGAACAAGAACAACGGAGTGTTCAAAGGCATACTCTGCCACTACCTGAAAGAATATATCTGCTCCGAATACTGCAATCCCGACAAAAGGAAGGCATACGTACAATATATGGAACAGATGGGAGTCACGCTTTACAATGCGGTCGGGTACGACTGGCTCATACCTGGAGACTGGACCCGATGTGCAAAGGACTCAGAGCGCATCTACCTTGGCTGCCAGCTCAGTGGCGCAATCCTGATGGAATGTAATTATGTTTTCAGTAAGACATTTGTGTCATTGTAGTAAAAAACAAGTCTAAACCATTTATAATCAATAGAAGATATATAATAAAATATAGTGATGAGAACAATGTATTCAAAGAAGTACATTAGAGAGAATGGTGCTACTTTTTTATGATATATACAACATATAAGATACTAGTTACTAAGACATTAAAGATTAAACACAACTACATTAAAAAAACAGGACAGATATTGATGTAGTTTTTGACTTATTTTTGTGTCCGCTAAGACTAATAATCATTGAACTATGAAATATTCCAATTCATTTTTCGCATTTGCCGCCACAGTGGCATTGCTTTCAGCAGCATCCTGCACTGACGAGCCGATCATCACTTTCGGAGATATGGAGTCCACAGGCCATATTGAGAAGGTGACGGTGACCGCAACCCTTCCTGAAAACGTAGAGGAAGGATTCAAAACCGAATGGGCAGGCAACGACATCCTCGGGATTTTCGACCCTTCAAACATCAAGGGACCGCGCGATTTCCAACTCAAGGAAGGGGCAAACAGCACAAAGGCATCTTTTGAAGGCAATCTGCCATTGTCCGAAAAGGCTGGTACAAATGGGTTGTATGCAATTTACCCTTACGACTGGTACACAGGTTCATCTTTCGGAGCAGAATCATATCTGATTACTATCCCGGTCAAACAAACTGAAGACCTTAAAATTCCGCAATATATGTCAGGAATGTCATCTGACAGAAATTCAACAATTGAACTTAAACCTGTCCTGTCAATCCTGGAAATCAGCATAGGAAAGATTCCTGAGGACGAGACCCTCACCGGGATGACCCTGCTGACAGCTGACGGTTCTCCTCTTTTCGCAACCACCGCAAGCCTTGACCTCACATCTGAGGAGCAGACATTGACCGTTGTGGACAAGTCGGCATCCATATCTTCCTCAATAGTGTCCGGTGACAAGGTGATTTTCAACATACTTCCACAGGAGTTTGAATCCACGGAAGAACTGATGATCCGTTCAGTCATCACCACCAACAAGTCAGTATATGATCAGAATTTCAAGAATTTGAGCGTCAAACTTGCAAAAGGCGAAAGGGGTTCCGCCTCCACGGATCTTCTCGACAGGTACGGTGAGGGAGGATTCGTCTTTGCCGAGAACGAGACCGCAAGACCAGGAGAGGGTGAATGGAGCGGATTCGATGTGATTCCTGTCAGGGGAGAGATTGTAAACAAGGAGGACGGAACACCTTACTCATTCCTTCCGAATGCCGGTTTCAGTTCGTCAGCAAACCCTGTACTCAGAATCTGGTTCATATCGAAACAAGGTACATCTGTAGGCAAATGGTTTACTCTCAAGGCCTTTGAAGGAGGATTCGGTTTCAATCCGGATGTTGTCAAGACACAGTTCACAGGTGAATCCGTAATCACAGGCATCGAGGAAGAAATGGAATGGGATGCAAACAAGCATTATTTCTTCAGTCTGGAGGATGCCGAAAAATACAAAGTCACATACTGCGATTTCACAATTGATTCCAGGAGCAAATTCATCAGGCTCTTCAAGGAGGAATTCACACTTGAGTGCACTCTGGGCGGAGAAGGAGTGTCAGACGGGCACAATGACTCCAGACTGCCGTACAATGACCTGACAGTTCCTGTCTCAGTCCACGCAACCCCTTCATATCTGCACATCACTGCCCAGGAGGAAGCAAGAATCAGGGAATACCTTGAAAATCAGAATTACAACTTCATCCCTCTGCGCGGAGAATATGTACAGTCAAAGACTGACTTCACCCCATATACATTTACCGTGAACGTTCCGGCACCTGAAAAGCCGATGATTGGTTTCAGGATGTTTGTTGCGGTAAAAAGGGATTATGTGGTAACGAATGGAGGCGACATCTATACAACAAAGAATACTACAATCGATGGTGAATTATACATCCTTGGAGGAAAAGTATCGGAACTTGCGGAGAAATTCGGCACAGGATCGGTACTTGGAGTTGGAGCTAATGATGCTGCAAAGAATCTTGCTTCAAGTGTTCCTGGCTATGTATTCGAATCTGATGAATTGAATGACAAATATTTACTTAGTTATACCACATACGATGTAAATAAGCCTAAGAACCAAGCACTTGCTCCAGAAGGATGTGTACTGAAACAGGCCGGCAAGGAATTCATTAATATATATCTGACCAAACATAAGAACAACAAGGACACCAATGCTCCTGCAAGTCTTGAATGTCCGGTTCTCGTAACCTGTGTTACTGCGGAATAACAAACTGAAACATTATGAATTGTTCATCAAAATCATTGTTTCTGCTTTTCCCTTCCCTGTTGGGCAGTATGTCCTGCAACTCTGCAACTAAAAATGACAGACAGGAGAATCCAAACATTCTGTTCCTGCTGACAGATGACCAGAGTTTCAGCACATTGAGTGCATTCGGGAACAAATATACAGACACTCCGAATATGGACTGCCTCGTGCAGAACGGCACATTGTTCACCCAGGCTCACGTGATGGGAGGGCTGAACGGAGCCATCTCACAACCGAGCCGTGCGATGTTGATTACCGGAAGACACCTTATGGGAGTGCACAAGAACGGCAGCGTGATTCCCGAAGAAGAAAAAACTTTCCCCGAAATTTTCAGGGAGGCAGGGTACACGACTTTCGGCACAGGCAAATGGCACAGCGACCACAAATCCTTTAA
>JBJEJS010000187.1:0-2658 GCA_051878235.1 Candidatus Cryptobacteroides sp. | reverse complement strand
GGAGCCTCTGACATCCGCATTGACAAAGAGGTATCTGCCATCAAATGAAATGACCTCAGTAGTAAGAGACCTGCTTTCTGCTCCGGCAGACCTGGAGACAAACCCGTCTCTCCGCAGCGTCGCAAGCCCTGTGGAGGTGTAACTGTCCCACATAATGTCATTGATCCTCCGTCCGCTTGAATAAAAATACAAAGAGTCTCCTACAATCAGCGGCACACCGCCTATGGACTGCACATTGCCCCAGTTCCAACTGCCTTCGGAGCGGTCAACAGCCATAAAAGGAGAGTGGGACGGCCTACTGAAATGAAAACCGTCACGGGAATATCCAAGCATAATTTCATTCCTTTTCTGGATGCCGAGTTTCCCGCACACATTATTCTCGGGACCCTGCCATACCGAGTACTGGCCAATGAGAAGACTTTCATACGGTATGCAGTCAAAATTATATATCCCCGGATCCACTTCCGGAAAATCAGGATTCCTCTGTTCAAGGTTGTCAGGAGCAAACCAGAACACGACATTCCTGTCAGGAACGCCTTTCCTTACACGATGGGCCATTGAGACAGCCGTCTCCGGATTGGCATCCTCAAGATAACTGCGTGAACGGGAAGACACCGCTGTGCTGTAACGCATACTCAGGCACCACACTTTCCTGAACGGATTATAGAAGACCGAAGACCGGTCATACAAGTCTCCGCTCTGGGCCACACCGTCAGACCAGTGTATTCCGTCCGGGGAATATTTCAGGATGAACTGCCATCTCCTGTCCGTAGGACGGCGTTCCACATTGAACAATTTGTAGCGTTTTGAAGGATCCGTCTCCATCTTGTCAAGCCAGACGGTAGCGGCATCCCTGTCACAGGTATCAACGATATTGGTCTGCGGAAACACATCACAAATGACCTTCGTCCACTTCTTTCCATCCTCAGACTCCGCATAACCGGTGTAAAAGGTCTGGTTGCTCTGCTTGTGGATTGTTCCTGCACCGGCAAGATACCACATCTTGAACTTCCCCTCCATTTCGTCATACCATATGCCGTCACTGAACGGGGCCGCATACGGAGCGCCTTCCACTGTCTCCTCCCAACTTCTGTCAGGCTCCAGCACAGGATTCCCGCTATAATAGACAGGAGTGTGGAACACCGTTTCCATATCGGTTTGAGCGACAAGAAAGTCATCCACAAAAAGTTGCCTTCCGACATTCACAGGGATGACCGCAGGCTTCTCATCCAGATAAGGCACAGGCATCTGGGCCCTTTCTGCCGGTTCATCATACCTCGGAGGCCAGACTTCGGGAAGTACTATCCCGTTGTGCAGCACACGGCCCTCCTGCGGCGTTGTCCTGACACAGGAGGCCGACAACGCCACAAGAGAGGCGACAAAAAACATATATTTCCTTATACTCATAGAATGCATATTCTAATACCCGTCATTCTGCTCTGCGTATGGATTGGACTCAATCTCGTCAATCGGGATCGGCAACCATTCGTGCTTATTGACAACGAATCCCTTATAGTCCGTGTCAGAGATGAGTTTCTTGAAATTAGGGTCGGAAGCCTCAAGAGAATGGAACCTGTCTGCCAGTTCACCCCAGCGAAGAAGGTCGAAGAACCTGTGTCCCTCAAGTGCGAACTCCAGGACTCTCTCATTCTTAATGTCGGCAAGGGTAACAGCCCCCTTTTCCGTCATATTCGCCCTTCTCCTGACTTCGTTGTATGCGTCAGCCGCAGAGATGGATCCGGCCTTTCCTCCATTCAGGACAGCCTCCGCGTACATCAGCAGCACATCCGCGTATCTGATGTATCTCCAATTGACCCCGTGTGCCCTCGGCTGGTTGTAGATGAACTCCTTTGTGCCTGCACCCACACCTGTGATAGTCGTCGGGGTGTTGTTGCGCATCGGCATAGACAAATCGAGACCCTTGATGATTGCAGCCTTATATGCGTGGGTCCTTGTGTTGCCTACGGTCGTGAAGTCTCCGTTAGGATAATACTCCTCAAAGTGATATCCTCCAGGACCAGTAAGCCTCTGTCCGTTCCTCAATTTGATTTCCGGAGCCAGGTCGTTGAAAAGCATTGTGGAGAACATCCTGATATCCGTGTATCCGTCCTTGTCAAGAGAATTGGCGAATGCGTCATAAAGCCAGTCGTGCGCGACTCCCTCATAACCTACGCCTGTGCCGGGAAGCATTATCCCACGGCCATCGAATGCGAGTCCTGATGTAGCCTGTCCCGGATTGAATGTTGTGTTCTCGACATCACCGAGGAACTGTATCTCAAAAATCGACTCGTCATTGTTTTCGTGTGCGACATCGAAATTCCAGGAATAATCAGCAACCAGCGAATAATTGCCGTATTTCTTCGAGATGATTTCATCAAACTCGGCAGCAGCCTCATCATACCAGGTCCTATTCTCTGCCCCGTAGAAATGCTCTATACCGCTCCTGTACAGATAAGCCTTGCCACGCAGACCTGCCGCAGAGGCAGCGGTGACACGACCTTCCTGTCCTGCCTTCCAATAGCCTTTTTCAGGAAGATTCTCTTTGGCGTGTCCGAGGTCCTCGCAAATGAAATCCCAAATATCCGATTGCGGCTCAAGTTCCCTCACATAATCCTGGGCCCCGTATGGCATATGGCGGACCGGAGCGATTTTACGGTA
>JBJEJS010000186.1:0-2665 GCA_051878235.1 Candidatus Cryptobacteroides sp. | reverse complement strand
GGAGGACATCTTTATCCCACCGTCCGCAAACCAGAGGTCGAAGATATGTATCGCCACGGCCTCATCCCCCATCACAGGGGATTCCATATATCTTTCATATAGCCTTAAAGCGGTCTTCTGCCTTGTCAGGGAGTCCCCGCACGCGGAAATCAGGAAGTCGCTTTCGGTGATCTTTGTCTCTGTGGATTCGGTCTCGATGGCTTTGATGTATGCGTCAAGACGGTCCATCAGCACGGTCATTGTGGAGTCCGTCTTCTGGTCCACAGGGGGATGCGACGGTCTTCTCCCGCCCTGTCCGGCAATTGCAAGCGAGCAGGAGATGGCGCAGACGCACGCGCAAATGAGCCTTGTGGGACGGCTTGTCATAGGGTTACGCCCTCGGGGATGAATTTGGATGTGTCTCCTCCGTGCTTGATTATGTCGCGCACCGCTGTGGAGGATATGTGTGCGAATTCCTGGGCGGTAGGTATGATGATGGTCTCTATTTCCGGAGCGAGGATCCTGTTCGCGTCGGCGATTGACCTTTCTGTCTCGAAGTCAATCATATTCCTGACTCCTCTTACGATGTGCCTTATGCCCAGTTCACGGCATTTGTCGATTGTCAGGTTGTCGTATGATATGACCCTGACGCCTTCAATCCCTTTTGTGGCCTGCCTGATGATGTCCAGTTTTTTATCGGTGCTGAAATGCCCCCGCTTGTCGATGTTCACGCCTATGGCGACGATGACTTCGTCAAACATTGTGAGGGCACGCTTCAGTATGTTCAGATGTCCTGCGGTGAAAGGGTCGAACGACCCTGGAAACAATGCTGTCCTGTGTTCCATAAATCTGTCTTTATAACTGCCAGTCAATTGGAGTCTTGCCTTGTGCTGCAAGCAGTTGGTTTGTCTTTGAGAAATGCCTGCACCCGAAGAATGCCCCCCGTGCGAGAGGGGATGGGTGCGCGGCTTCCAGGACATAGTGCCTGGATGTGTCGATGAGGGATTTCTTGCTTCTGGCGAAATTGCCCCATAGCAGGAAGACCACTCCGCTGCAGTTGTCGGATATGTGTTTTATGACCGCATCCGTGAATTCCGCCCAGCCGATGTTGCCGTGCGATGCGGGCTCTCCGGAACGGACTGTCAGAATGGCATTGAGAAGCAGGACTCCCTGCCTTGCCCATTTCTCAAGGTGGGGATTCCCGCTCATCTCTATCCCGAGGTCATTGCGGATTTCCGTGAAGATGTTCCTCAGCGAAGGCGGGGCAGGAACATTTTCCGGAACGGAAAATGAGAGGCCTTCGGCCTGCCCGTACCCGTGGTACGGGTCCTGCCCCAGGATAACCACCTTGACATCCTGCACGGGAGTCAGTTCGAATGCCTTGAAAATCATCCTGCCCGGAGGGAAGATGACCTTGCCCTCGGCCTTCTCCCTGTGGAGGAAAGCCACGAGGGACTTGAAATAATCCTTGTCAAACTCCCCCTTGAGGGCCTCCTTCCAGCTCTGTTCGATTGCCACTTCCATATCCTTGCCTTGCCTGACTGCCGAAAATACGGCTTATTCGTTGAATATGAACTTGATTACCTCATCTATGTTATTCACATAGACGAAATCCAGACCTTTGATATATATGTCCTTTATGTCACCGATGTCCTTCCTGTTGTCCTCGGAGATGACTATGGTCTTGACCCCTGCGCGCTTTGCCGCAAGAATCTTCTCCTTGATTCCCCCCACAGGCAGCACCCTGCCCCTGAGGGTCATCTCCCCGGTCATTGCAATCCCGCTGCGGATTTTCTCCCCCCTGAGGGCGGACACCATCGAACTCACCATAGTGATTCCCGCCGAAGGCCCGTCTTTCGGTACGGCCCCTTCAGGGACATGCACGTGGATGTCCTTTTCCGCGAACTCCTCAGAGGTCATCCTTACCATCTGCGGATGCGCCTTTATGTACTGGTATGCAATCTGGGCGGACTCCTTCATCACATCCCCGAGGCTTCCCGTCATACTCAACGCTCCCTTGCCCTTGCTCACGCTGCTCTCTATGAACAGGATCTCGCCTCCGACGGATGTCCAGGCAAGCCCTGTCACAACTCCGACAGTCTCGTTGCCCTTCTGGGAGTCGTGGGAGGAAACCGGCAGCCCGAGATACTCCTTGAGGTCCTTCTTCATAATGGAATGCGGAAGCGGCTTGCCGAGCGCGATTTTCTTGGCGGTCACCCTGGCAATCTTTGCAATCTGCTTCTCAAGACCCCTGACTCCCGACTCGCGGGTGTATTTGGTGATGATCTCCTCCAGAGCCTTGCCGTTGATGTCCAGCTGCTCCGTCGTGAGCCCGTGCTCTGCGGCCTGCTTAGGAATCAGATGCCTCTTGGCAATCTTCATCTTCTCCTCAGTCAGGTAGCCCGTCACATTGATCATCTCCATCCTGTCCTTCAAGGCAGGCTGGATTGTGGAGACATCATTGGCCGTCGTGATGAAAAGCACATTCGACAGGTCATAGTCGATGTCGAGGTAATTGTCGTGGAATGCCGTGTTCTGCTCAGGGTCAAGCACCTCAAGCAGGGCGGAGGACGGATCTCCCTTGTAGTCGCTGCTCAGTTTGTCAACCTCGTCCAGGACGATGACCGGATTGGCTGTCCCCGCACGGTTTATCCCGTTGAGAATCCTTCCCGGGAGAGCCCCCACA
>JBJEJS010000185.1:0-2667 GCA_051878235.1 Candidatus Cryptobacteroides sp. | reverse complement strand
CATCTAAAGAGTCCGAGAGACTGGCTCCGGACACACTCAATGAAACACTACCTTGTAAATATGTATATCATTCATAAAACCATTACATTCATAATGTGACATTAATCCTATTATAACACTAAGCACTGCAACAGTTTTCCGCATTATCTTTTCCATAACTAAATTATAGCATCAGAATGATAGTATATTTCTCCGCTACAGAATTGCCCTCATCCCAACATATCAGAAATTGCAATCAGTTTAAATAATTGTCATAGCCAAAACAATTTGCCGGAAGCTCCGTCATTTCTTTAGGAAGGACTATTTCTACCCCCGGTTCCAGATGACGTTTAAGAATCTCCGCCATCATTTTTATCATCTCCACATTGTTGGAATTGAAATACATCAAATAGTATTCAATCCTCAAAGCAAATCCGTTCTTGCACTCAAGATGGAAGAACATCGTCTTGTTTGTCAAAGGATAATAGTCGTTCTTGTCACATAAAAGGTCGTACTTATTCTTAAAGGATGATGAAAAGTCGTTATAGAGAGCATCGAAAGTGGCTACATCCACAAAAGACTTCTTCGGGTTTTCATATCCGTCATCGCCTTTGATCGTACTGTAACATAAATGTATTTTGCTTTCCCGCGATTTAGGGCCGCTGCAGAAGCACATCGGTATTATCCACGAATCTTCATTTGCCGAAAGGGCATTTATGTCATCAAGATACATTCTCAAATTGGGACTTCCGTCCGGGTCCGCTATGTTATAAAAGGACAACGGATTGTCCGGATTTACGCTGAAATCCCTCGACACGAAATTGAAACCTCCTATCTTTGCAAGCAGGAAGGCCGCCCAGGTAGTTATGGGTTCGTCATGACCGGAAGTGCTGACGATTGTCACTTTGGAGTGTCTGTCGATCAGACATCCATATGGTTTGTTCCTATATGCCATTGTCACGACAATCCTGTCCACAGGGGCATCTTGGGAGTTGTAAGCCTTTGCAAGATTGTACAGATGAAGGTCATCTGAATTTTTGACCGCATCGACAATATCCGCTTCCGACAAATTCTGATTTACCAGAATGGTCGCCAATGATTTGAACGGAGGGACATAAAGCAGACCGGTGTAATGAGTGTCTTTAAGCCATTTGAATGCGTGATGTATTCTATCAATGTCTGTCTTTGACTTTTTTGTGTTTTTGTTTTCCTCTATTACCTCGATAAAACCAGATCCTATAAGACCGGCAGGCACAGCGAATATCGCTATACCAAGAATTCCGACAACACAGGAGATGCATCGCCCGATGAAAGTGACCGGCTGATAATCCGCGAATCCTCCAGGATCTCCGATGTATTGGGAGAAGGACCAGATCACGGCTTTCCACCCATCCGTGAATACGTCAGGCTGGGCGGTATTCTCGACAAAATACAGAAGAAAAGACAGAATCAAGGTTATTATGCACAAGAATTGGAGCGAAATGCTCATCTCCTGTTTCTTTGAAGCGAAGGCATCCCTCAGCAGCTGAAATGACTTCATATACCTGAATATCCTAAGGATACGGATTATCCTGAGCGTTTTCAAGGCTTGGTAAGGAATCGGGAAGACAAGAGCGACATAAAATGTGTAGGTCGACAGCAAGTCTATCATTCCGTAGAAACTGAAACAATATCTGATTCTTCCCCAGAATCCTTTGTATTTCGGATCAATAAGATCGGCTGTCCATATTCTCAACGGTACTTCTATGCTGAAGAAAACGATAGTGAATATATCGATGGCTCTCATCAATCCGTGTACCTTGCTATAAACGCCCTCGAAAGTACTTAAAAAGACTTCCAGCGTACTCAAGAGTATCAATCCGATGATTATCCAATCAAAGATGTTATGCCACATCCGGGTTTTCAGATTGTCATCAAAGACACTTGCCAGTTCCTGTTTAAACTTATTTACCTGATTCATAATTAGCCCACTATTTCAAGTTCAACAACCCCAAATCCAAATGCCTTGAGAAAATTCTTCAGGCGTGATTTCTCTGAAACTGCTATCCTATGCAGAATATCTTCCTGCAAAGCATTATTCAGGAGCCGTTCTTTTGCTTCTTTCAGCATTTCCTAATAAGGAGGTTAATCAAGTCCGTCTTTATTATATTTCAACTTTATGGGAACGTACTCCTCACCTTTACGCACAACAATATGGGATATTCCGTCTTCCATTCGGAAATCAAAATGCTTTTTACGGTAGTAATCAGCACTCATATTCGTTTTTGAAAAAGCCAGGGAGACAGTCGTAATTGAATCCCTGGCTTTTTGCGGTTTTCAGATTATTTTCCTGCGGCTTTGAGAGTCACGCTGTTGTCTGCGAGTTTGGTGTCATCTGCGTTAGCCACCTGTACACCGATACCCCAGGCCTCTGCGAATTCAGTTTCGAACTTGCCGACAGTCTTGTTCCCTCCGACAGTAAGCTCACCACCTTTTGCGCCTTCAGCGCGGATTGAAGCGAGTGTCGCAGAGTCATCTGCCATCTTGCCCTTGCACGAAGTACTCATATACACACGGAGGGAAGAGCCGAATGCAGCCTTGAAGTCTGCTTTGAGTTTGCGCACAGTTGTGCGTCCATTTATTTTAAGATCTGCCATCATTAGTGTCCACTAAAAATATATTTATAGTTCTTTGAAAGTATTGATAATT
>JBJEJS010000184.1:0-2671 GCA_051878235.1 Candidatus Cryptobacteroides sp. | reverse complement strand
AATCGTGCCTAAAGGTTTTTTCCCGAAACCGTATTTCCCTGAAAAGATGATGTAACTCTCCTCGCCCGCACGGCTTCCCAACAGACCGTTCCTGAGCCCTTCCGTAAGATTCTTGTCATCCAGGCCAAGGGTCACAGGATTGCAGTCGGGGTCCGAGACTGTCCAGGTCCCGTTGTCCACAAGTTCCTGCATATTTGTCGCGAAAAGGGTCTGCGGCCTGGTGTCAAAGGTATATGCCTCATAATAGAATGTCACCGCCGCCTTGCTGCCTGCCTCCTCGCCTGTGCCCTCTGTCCATATTGCCTTGTTAGACCCGTTCTGGCGGAGGGTCCTTCTCGGCTTGACCGTGACTTTCACGCTGAGGGTGTCGAGACCGCCCTGGCTGTTCTCCTCGGTCTGGACCGTCATCGAGATGATCTCCTCCTCTTCCCAATAATATTTATAGGATGTTCCCGGATATGTGACAGATGCCGTGACGGAAGACAGATATTTGTCAATCCTGTCCTCCTGCGTGTTGTAGGTGTTCTCCCTTCCCGCCGAGCATCCGTACAGGATGGCGGAGGCGGGCAAAATCACAAGTATGTGTTTATATATATCACTGAATCTCATTTTCTTCATTTAAGAATATATGTGTCGTTTCTTCTATATACCGTGCCGCTTCTTCGGCATTTTTCACCGTCTGGGGGATAGGAAGGTTGCCTCCCGAGGCGAGTTCGTGCCCACCTCCGTTGAAATGGAGCCTGGCGCAGAGGTTGGCCGACACCCCTTTCTTCGACCGTATTGAGACGCGGAATTTCCCGTTGTCCTCCTTGAGGAATATGCTCATCCTGACATCCCTGATGCTCAGCGGCTCGTTGACGAAGCCCTCGGTCTCGCCCTCCTTCACCCCGTAGCGGTCAATGGTCTTCCTGTCAAGGATTATATATGCGACTCCGTCGGGGGTTATCCTGAGGCTCTCGTACAGGAGTTTCCCCTTCAGCCTGAGCCTTTCCTCACGGTCGCTGCGGTAGATATGCCCGAGGATGCGGTCGCGGTCAACCCCCGCCGCAAGAAGTTCAGAAGCCATCAGCAGAGTCCCGGGATAGACGGAGTTGGCGAAGTTGTTGGTGTCAGTGGTCATCCCTGTCATCAGGGCCACCGCACATTCCGCCGGCAGGTTGGACGCGTCTCCTTTTGTCTGGGGCATCGCCTTGAGTATGTTGAACAGAAGTTCGCAGGTGGAGGATGTCTCCGTCTCCGAAAACACGAGGCTGAACCTGCTCCTGTCAGGGTCGAGGTGATGGTCGATGAGGATTTTCCCCGCTTCCGAGCCTTCAAGGGCATCCTTCAGGGCTTCTGTCCGTTTGAAGTCGTTGTAGTCCATGCTTATCAGGAGGTCGCTGCCCCTGATTGCGCTGAGGGCCTCCTCAGGAGTGTCCTCGTGGATGATGACCCTGCCTTCGGGAACATCCTCAAGCAGGAAGCCGACCGTCTCGGGGACACGGTGGGGGAGGATGACGCGGGCGTCCTTCCCCTGCCTTAGGAGAAAATGCAGCATCGCGACGCTGCTGCCCACCGCGTCACCGTCGGGACGGATGTGCGAGGTGATGGAGATCACCGCTGCCGAGGAGGTCATCTCCACAAAGGAAGCAAGGTCTGATTTGTCGGGTGCTGTCATTTCTCTGTAGTTTTTACGGGCGCAAAATTACAAATTATATTGCATTTCATAAATCAAATTTTTAACTTTGTCCGGAATTTTTGGGAAACAAAAAACAATTCTATAATGGTCAAGAAAATTTTTACCTATCTGATTCTCCCTGTAGTTATTATAGGGTTGGTCTATGCCATCGTACAGAGTGTGATGCAACCTGTAAGGTTCAATAAGGAAAAGGCTGCCCGTGAGGCGGTGGCCATCGAGAGGCTTAAGGACATAAGGACTCTGCAGGTGGCTTTCAAGAGCGAGACGGGGCATTTCACCTCATCTGTTGACTCCCTCAAGGATTTCTACAACAACGGAAAGATTGAGGTCGTGATGCAGATCGGCTCTCAGGATGACTCAGTGGCTGTCGAGAACACCAAGAAACTCAAAAAGCGCAATCCTCGCATCAAACCTGAGGATATGTATGAACTCTACCTGAAGGGCGAGCAACTTGTGTTCTCCATCAGGAACGAGATTCCTGTATGCGACACCCTGTTCAACAACCGTCCGGGCTTCTGCGTGGATTCCCTCGCCTTCATTCCGTTCAGCGGCGACTCCCTCCTTATGGAGTCCACCATCAAGAAGGTCTCTGGAGTCAATGTCCCTCTGTTCGAGGCGTCGATGCCTTACAAGTCCCTGCTCAAAGGTCTTGACAACCAGTTGAGGATCAACCTTGACGCGGAGAGAAAGGACACGGGAAGGTATCCTGGCCTGAAAGTCGGAAGTGTAACCGCGCCTAACAACAATGCAGGAAACTGGGAATAATCAAACATTATATAATAGTAAGGCTGCCCTCGTCCCTCTCGGATTGTTCGATCCGAAAACGGCGAGGGCAATGCTTGTTGAAGTCGCGGACCTGTCGGAGGATGACGGGGTGGATTTCATCGATGTCCCCTTTTACGACGCGGTCCTTGTCTATGCCGTCCCGCCGCGCACAGGAAATGACGGGAGCGGACACATTCCTGAACTTTATCGCCTTCTGAACGCCTCGGT
>JBJEJS010000183.1:0-2673 GCA_051878235.1 Candidatus Cryptobacteroides sp. | reverse complement strand
GGTGTGTTCTGACCGTGGCCGTTGTCAATAAGAATTTTCATCGGTAAGCTGGTTTTGGAGTTGATTGTTCAGCTCACCGGTTCCGATTACAAAGATAGTCAAAGATTCTCAGTCTTGATTTTTTTGAGTATTTTTGCAGAGTAACGGTAAAGCCATCTGGCAAACGTTATCAATTCGTATCGGCTCGGGTGCAGAGATGCATTCGGGCCTCAATAATTTTTAAGGAGGGATTTAGGAGGGATTTTATATAGCAAACGCCCCTGAGATACTCTCAGAGGCGTTTTCGGAGGTGCCTAGCGGAACTGGGCGCGTGGGAAGACTGGGGATGGGTCGCTTTCGACCAGATGCACTGCTCCCGCGCGAACTTTATTCGGACGGCACAACCGCCGGCGAGTGCCAGAGCAAGTTTGACACGCTTTAGTTGTCCCATTGCCTCTTATGCGTAAGGCTGTGTCTCCGGCGGGGGCACAGCCTGTTCCGTGTTATGGAAGGCATCAGCGGAAACGGTAGGCCGCTCCGATTGAGGCTCGGGCTGGGCGGATCCAACAGCCGGTGTGGTCGTAGCCGAGTATGTCGGTTATGCTGCCCGAGAGGCCGAATGTCAGTTGCAGGTGGAAGGGGAACTCGTATATCAGTTTGACATTCAGTCCCGAATTGTTGTTGGAGAGGGCGAAGATGTCATTCCCCTCGGCATCGGTCCCGACCACTTCGGTGTAAGGGTTGAACACTCCATTGCCAAGGTCGGTCCTGCATCCGAGCACGAATTCCGAATAGGGGCCTCCTCCGACATACCATATCCCCCTGTCCCCCCTGTCAAACCTTGCAAGGAAGCAAATCGGGACGGCCATCCCGTAGGTCGTCATCGTTCCCGAGCGGTCAAAGCGGAAAAGCGAGGACTGTTCCCTGTTCGCCAGGATGTTGCATTGGATGACAAACTTTTCCGTGACCTTGAAATCCACGAAACCTCCTACAGACAGCCCGAAACCGGGGCGGGAGGAGAATCCGTCCACATTGTTGATTATCAGGGACGTGCCCTCGAACTGAACGGCAAGCCCCCCGCTTGTCACCTTTTCATCCTTGTCCCGTCCGAACCTGTCCGTCTCCTGTGCCTGTGCCCTCTGGGCACCGATGGCGATGAGAAGCATCGCCGTGATATATGTCCTTATATTTCTCATTTTTTCTGAATATTTCATATATATTTAATTACGGTATATATAAATGTCTGACGGAGTTCTGTCAGAAAGTGAATCTGAGCGATATGCGGACCCCGTTCTTGTGGGCGGCGGGGTTGTCGAGGTAGTTCAGTCTCCGCACATAGTCCACGCGGATGACCTTCAGGATGTTCTCGATGCCGACGCTCATTTCCATATAGGGATATTTCCCGGGTGCTCCCGCCCCTTCGGGGAATGCGAAAAGACCTGCCGGGGAGACGGCGGGGTTGTTCTTGCGGGAGAGAGTGCCGTAAAGTGCGCTGAAAGAGAGCACTTCCCTGAGTTTAAGTTTCTTGATGAGGGGTATCCGGTTGAATATCAGACCTTTCAGGTAATATGTCAGATAAAGCGCGGCATATTGGTCGGTCAGGAACTCCATCGGCTGCATCATATTGAATGTAGTGGGCTGCAGGAAGAGCGACTGGTTGGTGTAGGGTATGAAAAGTTTCACGAAAGGCACTTTGTTCCATTCGATTCCGCAATTCAGGGTCGCGTCGATGTGCCCGAAGGAGGAGAGCCAGAAGCGTTTCTGCGCGGTGAAACCGCTCCTGTTGAAAAGGTAGCCGCCTTCCATATATCCGATTTCGTGCGAGAATTCCAGGACGGGGGCTTCGTTTGTGAGGTTGAACAGGGATGACTTGCCCATCCTGTTGTTGAAGATTCTTTCCCCGGGGGCGAACCTGAATTTGACCCCGAGGGTTACGTCGTGGAATCTGCTGATGTGCTCCGCCGTGCCGTCGGCAAGCAGGCGGTCGAAACTCATCGAGCCTGCCGCTTCCGTGCGGTGGTGCGCCGCCCAGGCCTGGAGACCGATTCTGCTGGGCCATTCGATTTCGTATTGCAGGCTGTTGGTCAGCACATATTCGTAGTTCCCCGCCTTGGGACCGAAATTCAGGGACATCAGTATGCAGTCCCTGTCGAAGACCGAGAACAGTTGCCCGGGCACCTGCACGTCGTAGGAGGAAGAGACGGAAAAGGCGTTGCGGAAATGTTCGTAGGCGTGGTATTCCTTGGGAGTGAGGCTGTAGATGGCCGTCGCGCTGTATTTCACGCGGAGGTCCCTGCACCCGAGGGCCACATAACCGTTCAGGAAGAAATGCCTGCTCAGGTTGGCGGTGGTCATACCCCCGAGACGGACACGGATGCCCTCAAGCCTGTTCCAACTGATGGTGTTGAAGATCGGGCCGAAGTCGAACTTGCTTTCCGTCCGCACCTTGGATGTGGGGATGTAGCCCGAGAAGATGGTCTCGACGGTCTTCATCGCGCTCCTGAATTTGGGCACCTTCTCCAACTCCACGACAAGGGAGTCGATCAGCGACTCGCTTTTCTTCAGAGGCTCGGGACGGAGGGCAATCCAGTCCTGTCTGCGGAGCGCGAGCGCTCCCTCGTCGGTCTCGGAGTCCCCCCGGATGGAGAATGCGCGCTGCTTTTCCTCCTCAGGCACATCGAATTCATAGCCCTC
>JBJEJS010000182.1:0-13780 GCA_051878235.1 Candidatus Cryptobacteroides sp. | reverse complement strand
ATTGCGACAGTCGCGAATCCGAGGAATATGAGTGTTGCGAAGATGTAACCGATGACATTGAGTCTTTTGGTCCAGACCTGGTTGCTCCAGCCGATTGTCTGGAATGCGCTCCAGAATCCGTGAGTGAGGTGGAACCAGATTGCGCCGAACCAGATGAGGTACAACACAACCATCCACCATTGGCCGAAAGTGGTCTCAAGGAGGAGATAAGGGTCAGTCGCCTCCTGTCCCATAAATTCCTTCAACTGCATCTCATCCCAGAAATGGGTGAGGTGGAATACGATGAAACCCAGCACGATGATTCCGAGGGCAAACATATTCTTTGAGGCCCAGGACTCGGTCTTTGCCTTGCTGGACACTTCATAACGGCAATATCCTCCGCGTGTCCTTATGTTGCAGATTGTAAGGTAGCAGGCGTAGATGATGTGGATAATGAATCCCAATGCCAGGATAGGCACCATCACGGTTATGACAGGTGTTGACATAAACCTGCAGCCCAAAGCGAAAAGGCCGTCCTCCGCTCCCCAGGTCCCCTGGATGGAGTCAACCACTGAAAAGAGATTAATGCTCACATGGAGAAGGAGGAAAATGATCAGGAACAGGCCGCTGATGCTCATAATGAGTTTCTTGCCTATTGAAGATGTAAAAATGTTTGCCATATCGTTTCTTTATGTGTTTCGATTTTCCAATGTGCCTGCAAAGATATATTCTTTCTTGCAAGTTTCATAATAATTCGATACTTTTGTTTGTTGTAATTTTCATTTTGAATAAGACAATATGGCTGATATGTATAAAAGAGTGTTGCTCAAACTCAGCGGCGAAAGTCTCGGCGGTCCGCAGGGCAGGGGCATCGATGAGGAATGGCTTGCAAGGTATGCTGAGGAGGTGGCCCAGGCCGCCCGCAGCGGTCTTCAGATTGCCATTGTGATCGGCGGCGGAAACATCTTCCGGGGGCTTTCGGGAGTCGGTAAAGGTTTTGACAGGGTCAACGGCGACAAGATGGGTATGCTCGCGACCGTCATCAACTCCCTCGGTCTGGCTATGGCCATCCGTTCGCAGGGAATCGAGGCGGAGGTCTTCACCGCAACCCCGATGGAGCCTGTGGCACGCTACTATATGAGGGATGACGCTGTGGCTGTCCTTGAGCGCGGTGGCGTCGCCCTGATTGCGGGCGGGACAGGCAATCCTTTCTTCACGACAGACTCGGGAGCGGCATTGCGCGCCCTCGAGATCCGTGCGGATGTGCTTTTGAAGGGCACCCGTGTGGACGGGGTCTATACTGCCGACCCTGAGAAGGACCCTACCGCAGTGAAATATGAGGAACTCACTTTCGACAAGGCGATGGAGGAGCATCTGAAGGTGATGGACCAGACGGCTTTTGCCCTCTGCCGTGACGGGAATATGCCGATCATCGTGTTCGATATGAATCTCAAGGGCAATCTCAAGAAACTTGTCAACGGGGAGAAGATCGGGACCCTGCTGCATCTGTAGTTGAATACGAATATTCACCATATAATATGATCCTAATATGATTGAAAGAGCAAAACAAATCCTTTCCGGTGCCAAGGAGAAGATGTCCGATGCGGTGACCTTCCTTGAGGAAGACCTCAAAACCTACAGGGCCGGCAAAGCCAATACATTGGTTTTCAATAATGTGCTGGTTGACTACTACGGAACTCCGACACCTGTCCCTCAGGTTGCCTCAGTGACTGCCCCGGACGCAAGGACCATCACTATCCAGCCTTGGGAGAAGAAGATGATTCCTGCGATCGAGAAGGCGATTATGGATGCGAACATAGGCCTTACCCCGCAGAACAACGGCGAGACCATCCGCTGCACCGTTCCGCCTCTTACTGAGGAAAGGCGCAAGGAACTTCTCAAGAAGGTCAAGGCTGCAGGGGAGAACTCCAAGGTTGTTGTGAGGAATGCCCGCCGCGATGCCATCGACCTCCTGAAGAAGGCTCAGAAGGAGGGTATGCCTGAGGACCTCCAGAAGGAGTATGAGCAGAATGTCCAGAAGGAGACTGACGCTTTCACCAAGAAGGTTGACGAACTTGTCGCCGCTAAGGAAAAGGACATCCTGACAGTCTGATGCAGGACGGAAACAGACAATGACTGTTGGATATTAAAGAAAGTTTACTAAATTTGTCCCCTGTTATGAGAAACGATTTCCGATTTAGCCGCTATTTTGGTTATTACTATTCTCCCGAAAGAGTATAGTCCGGAAGTTGTGCACCTGTAACAGTATTTGGAGATTGATTATTTGGGCTGTCCGGAATTTCGGACAGCCCATTTTTCAAAAACACTTATGAAAAAAATAGCGATACAAGGTTTCAGAGGATGCTTCCACGAGCAGGCGGCGAGGCAGTTCTACTCCGCAATTGAAGATGATGTCCCCCAGACCGTAGAATGTGCGACCTTTGAGGGGGTTTATGAGGCGGTGCTTGAGGGCAGGGCCGATGCCGCAGTGATGGCGATTGAGAACACTGTCTCAGGAGGTCTCCTTCCGAACTTTGAACTTCTGAGGAAGTACGGGAAGAAAATCAAGGGGGAGATTTTCCTCAGAATCGAGCAGAACCTTATGGCGCTTCCGGGGCAGAAGTTGGAGGACATTAAGGAGGTCAGGTCACACTATATGGCAATCAACCAGACCCGCCCGTATTTCAAGACCCATCCCGACATCCGCCTGGTGGAGTCCGAGGACACGGCGAAAAGTGCTGCGGACATCGCCCGGCAGGGCCTTTACGGGGTCGGCGCGATTGCATCCTCGCTTGCGGCGGAACTCTACGGGCTGGAGATTCTTGCTCCTGGAATCGAGACCTGCAAGCAGAACTTCACCCGTTTCCTGATTCTGGACGACTCGCTTCAGGTTGAAAGGGAGAGGGTCAACAAGGCATCCCTTTGTTTCACCCTCCCGCACACCGCCGGCTCGCTCGCCCACGTGCTGACCATAATGTCGTTCTACGGGATGAACCTCACGAGAATCCAGTCCCTGCCGATACCGGGGAAACAATGGCAGTATTTTTTCTATGTGGACATAAAGTTCGACGACTACGGGCGTTACGCCAATGCCATATCGGCTGTCCGTCCGCTGATTGACGGCTTTGATGTGCTCGGTGAATACGAATCCGCTGTCTGATGACTATACCCTTGCGAAACTTGAGAATATGATAATACAACCTGCAAAAAGGACATCAGAAATAAAGGAATATTATTTCTCGTCCAAGTTGAAAGAGATTGCCCTGATGAATGAGCGTAGGGCTGCGGAGGGCGCTCCCGGGATAATCAGCCTCGGGATAGGCGCTCCCGACAGGATGCCTCCTGCCGCCGCCATCGGGGAACTGTGCGCGCAGGCGGTCCGTCCTGATGTGCACGCCTACCAGAGCTATGTGGGGATTCCGCAACTCAGGGAGGCTTTCGCACGGTGGTATTCAAGGTATTACGGTGTGGAACTCGACCCTGTGACCCAGATACAGCCTCTTGTCGGCTCCAAAGAGGGAATCCTGCTGGTCTGCCTTGCCTTCCTTGACAGCGGGGACAGGGTGCTGGTGCCCGACCCGGGCTATCCGACCTATATGTCTTCGGTGAAACTTGTCCAGGCGGAGCCTGTCACATACGACCTCAAGGAGGAAAACGGCTGGCTGCCCGATTTCGACGCGCTTGAGAGGATGGACCTCAAGGGTGTGAAGATGATGTGGACCAACTATCCGAATATGCCTACGGGGGCTCTTGCCACTGGACAACTCTACGGGAAACTGGCGGATTTCGGAAGGCGGCACGGGATAATGATATGCAATGACAATCCCTACAGTTTCATCCTTTCCCGCAAGCCGCTGTCGATTCTTTCGGTGCCTGGTGCGATGGACTGCTGCCTTGAACTCAATTCCCTGAGCAAGGCCCACAATATGTCGGGATGGAGAATCGGGATGGTCGCCGCCGCCCCGGATGTCATCTCCCAAATCCTGAAGGTGAAGAGCCAGATGGATTCAGGGATGTTCAGACCTTTGCAACTGGCCGCAGTGAAGGCTTTGGAGAGCGGTCCCGAGTGGTTTGAACAGTTGAATGAGGAGTATGCGGAGCGCAGGAAGGCTGCTGGGAGGATATTTGACCTTGTCGGTGTGGATTACGGAAAGGACGGAGGCGGGCTTTTCCTTTGGGGAAAGGTCCGTGAGGACAGTCCGCTGCTGCGTTGGAACGGGGACAGTCCTGACGGGAATGCCCCGGGAGGAAAGGTCGTGGAGAAATCCCTCGGGGAGAGGCTCTCTGATGCCGCCCTGTACGGTGCGGGAGTGTTCATCACCCCAGGCTTCATCTTCGGAAAGAACGGCAGGGACTATGCCAGGATATCCCTCTGCGCGACCCTCCCTGTACTTCAGGAAGCCTACGGCAGGCTGTCTGTCTTATGTCAAAAGTAAGGAATCTGAGATGAACAAGAAAAGGATAGTCACAATAGTGGGACCCGGCCTGATAGGCGGATCGATGGCGATAGACCTGAGGCGGCGCGGCTTCGCCTCCGAAATCCTCGGGGTGGAGAAAGAGCCGGTGAACGCGGAGGCCGCCCTCAAGATAGGTCTTGTTGACAGGACCGTGACCCTTGAGGAGGGCATCGCGCAGGGCGACATTGTCATAATCGCTGTCCCTGTGGGCGCGGCGGCGAAGATTCTCCCGCAAGTCCTCGACTCCTATGCCTCCGATAAGGACTCGGATAAAATCGTCATAGATGTGTGCTCCACCAAGGCGGAACTGGTAAGGCAGGTCGCATCGCATCCGATGAGGCACCATTATGTCGCCACCCACCCTATGGCGGGAACAGAATATTCAGGACCCTGGGCGGCTATGCCTGGCCTTTTCGACGGGAGGGCGTGCATCATCTGCGGTAAGGAGGATTCGTCCCCTGAGGCGGTCAGGACGATAGAGGAGATGTATGATATATTGAATATGAGACAGATATATATGTCAGCCGAGAATCACGACATCCACACGGCTTATGTGTCCCATATTTCGCATATAACCTCATTCGCCCTCGCGCTGACGGTGCTGGAGAAGGAGAAGAACGAAAAACATATATTCGACCTCGCCTCAGGAGGTTTCTCCTCGACCGTGAGGCTCGCCAAGAGCAGCGCGGATATGTGGGTGCCTATACTTTCGCAGAACAGGGAGAATGTCGTGCAGGTGATAGACACCTATCTCCGCAAGATGCTTGATTTCCGCGATGCGATAGCAGGAGGCGACGAGGATTCCGTCAGGGAACTCATTGACGAGGCAAACAGGATTAAAAGAATAATACGATAATTATGGCAGAGAACAAATTGGAACTTACGCCCCTGTCACAATGGGGTATGTTCACGGAGCCGCGCCCTTGCGTGATCGCAGGACCTTGCAGCGCGGAGACAGAGGAGCAGATTATGCAGACCGCCAAAGGACTCAACGAGTTCGGCATCCACGTGCTCAGGGCGGGCATCTGGAAGCCGCGCACACATCCTGGCTCTTTTGAGGGCATAGGTGTGCCGGGTCTGAAATGGATGCAGAAGGCAAAGAGGGAGTACGGGATGAAGATAGCGACCGAGGTGGCGAGCGAGAAGCACGTCTTCGAATGTCTGAAGCACGGGGTTGACCTCGTGTGGCTCGGGGCGAGGACGACAGCCAATCCTTTCCTTGTCCAGGAAATTGCGGAGGCATTGCGGGACACGGACATCCCTGTGCTTGTGAAAAATCCCGTCAATGCGGACATAGACCTCTGGATAGGAGCGTTGGAAAGGCTCAATGCTGTGGGAATCACCAAATTGGGAGTCATCCACAGAGGCTTCTCCACCTTCGACAAAATCAAGTACCGCAACGAGCCGGGATGGCAGATAGCGGTGGAACTCAAGACCCGTTATCCGCAGTTGCCGTTCTTCTGCGACCCGAGCCATATGGCGGGCAAAAGGGAGTACATAAAGGAAATCTCCCAGAGGTCTCTTGACCTTGGTCTTGAGGGGCTTATGATAGAGAGCCATTGTGACCCGTCCTGTGCCCTGAGCGATTCCGCACAGCAACTCACCCCTCCTGATCTGAAGGAAATCCTTTTCAGCCTCCTTGTCAGGGACAATGACACGGACAACCTTGAGTACAGGGAGAACATCGACCAACTCAGGGCAAAAATAGATGTGCTTGACGAAAACCTTCTCTATACCCTCGGATCGAGGATGAAGATATGCCGTCAGATAGGTCAGTACAAGAAGGACAACAACATTGCCATCCTTCAGACTTCAAGATGGGATTCCCTTCTTGCGAAGGCTGTCGAGAAAGGCAAGGAATACGGTCTGTCAGAGCAGGTCGTCACGGAAATATTCACTGCCGTGCACGATTCCTCTGTCGCTCTTCAAAACGAGATACTATCAGGGAAGTGAGGATGCTTTCGGCATCTTCCGTGAGGAACTGCACGCGGATGGGTGCCTTGAACAGCCTTTCCTTGAGGTCTTCGGATATGTGGGGACAGTCAGTCAGACGCTGGCTGTCCTTTTCTGTCGTCACCACGATGGCCGTGTTGAATTCCCTTGAGGCACGCCTGACGGTCTGTATGTCAGCCCTGCTGAAATTGTGGTGGTCGGCAAATTTGAAATGTCTGACAATGCGGTAACTGTCGCTCAGATGCTTCTCCAGATTCGAGTCGTTGGCTATCCCTGAGAACATTATCGCCCTCTGCGAATGGGTGTATCTGCGGTCACCCTCAGGGAAGACAGGCTCCAGGGGGTCGTAGGCTATCGTGGAGAAAAGCACAGGTCCGGAAAACCTGAGGCTGTCCTTCCATTTGCTCCTTTCCCACTCGTCAAGATAAGGGGGACATTTGGTGACAATCACCACGTCCGCTTTGTGAAGCCTCTCCGGGATGTCCCTCAACTGTCCCAAGGGCAGGAGGTGGTCATTGAAGACGGGGCGGTTGTAATCCACAAGGACAATGGACAGGTCCGCCTTCAGTTTGCGGTACTGGAACGCGTCATCGAGAATGACGATGTCCGCCTTAGGACAGCCGTCCTTTCCCTCGGCAAGAAAGCAGCAGCCCTCTATCCTGTTCCTGTCCACAGCAACGGTCGTGGCGGGGAATTTCCTCTTTATCTGGAGGGGCTCGTCACCGAATTCCTTCGCCGTCCCGTCGGTCCTGACTGTCCCGAATCCTTTTGATTTTCTTTTATATCCCCTTGACAGGACGGCTATGTGCTTGTCCCTCAATGGGGAATTGTCTGCGCTCAGCAGCCTGACAAGCATTTCGGTGTGCGGGGTCTTGCCTGTCCCCCCTACTGTTATGTTTCCTATGCACACCGTCGGCACGGCACTCCCGAGGACTTTCCGCACACCGCTGTCAAACAGTTTGTGCCTGAGTCTCAGGGTCCAGTAATATGGCGCGAGCAGAATTTTGTCTGAACAACTCATAGATTAAGGAATATGAATGTCTCCAGGGAGAATGTGCCGTCAGATTGACAGCACATTCAGCACATTGATGAGTTCCCTGTCGATAGGCTTGTCCTTCTTGATGGCCTTGTTGAAAGGCACATAGACAATCTGGTCGTTGGATATTCCAACCATCACGTTCCTCTGCCCGTCCTTGAGCGCCTCGATGGCGGCCACTCCCATACGGCTCGCCAGAATCCTGTCGAACGCGCTCGGGGTGCCTCCCCTCTGGAGATGTCCGAGGATGGTCACGCGCACATCGTACTGCGGATGCTCCTTGCGCACGCGCTCGGCATAGTGCATCGCCCCGCCGTCCTTCTTGCTTTCCGACACGAGGACGATGGAACTGTTCTTGCTTTTTCTGAATCCCCTGCTGATGAACTGCTCCAACTGGTCAACATCGGTCTTGTCCTCAGGGATTATGGCTGCCTCCGCCCCTGCCGCGATGGCGCTGTTCTGTGCGAGGAATCCCGCGTCACGCCCCATCACCTCGACAAAGAAAATGCGGTCGTGCGAGGTCGCCGTGTCACGGATCTTGTCAACACACTCGACGATGGTGTTGAGAGCCGTGTCATATCCGATGGTGAAGTCCGTCCCGTAGAGGTCGTTGTCGATTGTTCCCGGCAGACCGATGCAAGGCACGTCAAATTCCTGGGCGAAGATCTGTGCCCCTGAAAGGGAGCCGTTTCCTCCGATGATGACCAATGCGTCGATTCCTGCCTGCACCATATTCCCGTAGGCCTTCTTCCTGCCCTCCGGGGTCATAAACTCCTCGCTCCTTGCCGTCTTGAGGATGGTGCCTCCCCTCTGGATTGTGCTGCTGACCTTCTCCGATGTGAAGTCCTTTATCTCGTTGTTGATGAGTCCCTCATATCCCCTGTATATTCCTTTGACCTTCCATCCGTTGGAGATGGCAGCCCTTGTCACGGCCCTGATTGCCGCATTCATCCCGGGCGCGTCACCTCCTGAGGTGAGGACGCCGATAGTTGATATTTTTGCCATATATTAAGGTTTATATATTTTCAAAATATGGAATATAGTCTTGCCGGACATAAAATATATCCTTAAATCCGTGCAAATTTAGGAATTTTCAAAAAATAAAATCAAAAGTTGTACCTTTGCCGACACGAAAATATGAAAATAAGTTGACTGTATGAAAATAGGGGATATTGACCTCGGGGAGAAGCCGCTGTTCCTCGCGCCTATGGAGGATGTGACGGACGCATCCTTCCGCTTTGTCTGCAAGGAGTTCGGGGCGGATGTGATGTACACGGAGTTCGTCAGTTCGGACGGGTTGATAAGGGATGCGAGGAAAGCCCTTGAGAAACTCCTGACATACGGTTACGAGGCTCCCATAGGAATCCAGATCTACGGGAACATCCCGGAGGCGATGGTGGAGGCCGCAAGGATGGCGGAAAGGGCCGCCGAAATCACAGGCGGGCACGGGGCGGACTTCATCGACATAAACTTCGGCTGCCCTGTCAACAAAATCGCACGCAGGGGAGCGGGGAGCGGGATGATGCGCGAGCCTGACAAGATGGTGGAAATCACCAGGATGATTGTGGATGCGGTCTCCCTGCCTGTCACCGTCAAGACAAGGCTTGGATGGGATGACGGGAGCAAAATCATCGTAGAGTTGGCTGAGAGGCTTCAGGATGTCGGCATCAGTGCCCTGACCGTTCACGGGAGGACGCGCTGCCAGATGTACACGGGCGAGGCCGACTGGACCCTCATCGGGAAAATCAGGGAAAATCCGAGGATGCGCATCCCGATTATAGGCAACGGTGACATCAATTCCCCGCAGAAGGCCAAGGAGGCGTTTGACCGCTACGGGGTTGACGGCATTATGATCGGCAGGGCGACCTTCGGGCATCCCTGGATATTCAGGGAGATAAGGCATTACCTCGACACGGGTGGACTGTTGGAGCCGATGGGCGTTGCCGAGAGGGTCTCCCTGGCAAAAAGGCACCTCGCCAAATCATTGGAAATCAAAGGGGAAAAGGTCGGAGTACTTGAGATGCGCCGACATCTGAGCTGCTATTTCAAAGCCCTGCCCGACTTCAAGGAGACCAGAATGAAACTCGTCACGGAGAACGACCCTGCCGCCCTCTTCTCCCTCCTCGACTATATTGGGGAGCATTGGTCGCAAGCGAAATAGCAAAATAGTCCAGCGGACTTTTTGCCGCGCGAGATTTTTAATGAATGTTTCCGCCCCCGGATTCCCTGCGATGCCTCAATATCGGGTCCATATTTTCCAAAGCCCAGTCAGTCAATTCTTTAATTATCGGCACTAAAGATTCTCCCGTGCCGGTCAGTTCATACTCCACACGGATAGGGACTTCAGGGAAGACAGTCCGTGACACAAGCCCGTCGGCCTCCAGAGTCTGAAGAGTGGATGAAAGCACCTTTGGGGAGATGTCAGGAATCAATTTCCCCAACCGGTTGAAGCGCGTCCTGCCGTTCTCGCTCAAGATGATGATTACGAGCAGCCCCCATTTGTTGCCGAATCTGGCAATGACATTGCGGACAGGGCAAAGTTCGACAATGGAATTTTTTTCAGGATTTTTTGTCATCGTAAAATACTGTATTTCATCAAAAGTGAGTTTGAGGTAACTTGGTTACTAAAATGTAACTTCTTGAATATTAACAAAATAAATATCATATTTGCGCTATCAAAAAGATAGTAGCGATATATCGCAAAGTTAATATACAGTTACATTAAAAACAACTTAAATTCAAGAATTATGCAGAACATCGTTTTGGTCGGAGCAAGCGGATTCGTAGGCTCCGCTATCCTGAAGGAAGCGCTTTATCGTGGGCACAAGGTTACAGCCGTCGCCCGCAATGTTGAAAAAATACCGGCAGGCAACCCGAATCTGACAATCGTAAAAGCGGATGCGACGGACCCTGACACGCTCGCATCGTTGGCAAAAGGAAAGGACGCTGTCATAAGTGCCTACAATCCCGGATGGGGCAATCCGCGCCAGTATGAGGAGACTCTGGAGAATTATCCGAAAATTGTGGAGGGGGCAAAACGGGCGGGAGTGCCCCGTCTTCTGATAGTCGGCGGTGCGGGAAGCCTGTTCGTCGCTCCGGGGATCCGGCTTGCCGATACGGGTAATCTCCCTGCCGAATGGATACCAGGAGTGAAGTCATTAGCCGAATTCTATCTCAATTCCCTGATGAATGAGAAAGACATCGACTGGGTGTTCTTCTCTCCTGCGGGCAACCTTGGGGATATGGGACAGAAAGGTCCGGGAAAAAGGACAGGCAAGTTCCGCCTGGGCAAGGACGATATGCTTTTCGATGAGAACGGAGAGAGTTTCATCTCCGTCGAAGATTATGCCTATGCGATGATTGATGAACTGGAGCAGCAGAAGCATCATTACGAAAGATTCACAGCGGCATATTGATGAAGGCTTTTTACATCTTCTTCGTCCCCTGGTTCCTGTTCGGGAATCAGGGTCAAAACAATTTCTTCCGGCTGACTGTGGCGGTGAATTCCTTCAGGTAGAACGGCTCGAAATATGCCACATCGCGGAACTCCCCCTTTCTGAACGCCTCCGCTGCAGGCACGGCCATTGAGGATGCCTTAGGGAAGCATTGGAGGAAGAACGCCTCCTCACCTGTGATAACATCCGCGCATTTCAGGGCCCCGTCGCCGATGAACAGGACAGGACCTTCTGCAAGCGGTCCTGAAAAGCTCTCCCCCGTCACCACAAGAGGCTCCGTTTGGGTCATTTGTGTGAATCTGCCGTCCTGTTTGGAGAACAGGGCGGTGTAAACCTCCATCCTCCGCGCATCAATCATCGGGACTATGTGCCTGAAACTGTCCGTAGGCATTTCCACGGCGGTCCCGTCCGTTTTCCTGCATTGCACAGTGCCTTGCGCAACCGCCTGCGCCACAAGCGTGTCAAGCGTTCCGACCGCAAGAAGAGGCAGCCCGCTTCCGAAGCACAGTCCCTTTGCGGTGGACACCCCCACCCTCAGCCCTGTGTATGACCCCGGGCCCATACTCACGCATACCCCGTCGCAGTCAGTCAGTTGCAGCCCCCTCTCCTTCAGCATCTCATCGATGAAGACTGCCGTGAGGGATGCGTGTGACTTCGGTGCGTCGCTCTCCCTGTATGCGATGATTCCGCCCTTTTCACATATCGCTGCAGAGCAGAGGGCGGTGGAGGTCTCTATCAATATCAGGCGTTCCATGGGATTTCGTTTGGACTGTTGGTAAACAATGATTTGATATATGGGAAGATGGCATCGGCGATGCTCTTCACGGGGTTGTAGAGCACGGACTCGTCAATCTTTTCCTGCGGCACCAATCCGAGACCGGAGTTGAGGGAGTCGAAGAACATAACGAGAAGTCCGAGGACAAGCCCCCATTTCATTATGGCGAAGACCACTCCGAGCAGCCTGTTCAGCCATCCGAGCATCACGAGTTTTATGACCCCCTCAAGAAGTTTCCCGAGAAGGTGGAGGCAGAGCACGGCCGCCACGAAGATGACGATGAAGGCGATGATGTTGAGAATCCTGATGTCGGCATCTATCCATCCTGAAGCCCACTGGCCGACCAGGGCTGTGAACTTGTATGACAGCCAGGCCCCGAGAATGAGTGAGATTATAGCGACAATCTGGGATATGAACCCTTTCCTCAGACCGCTTATGAGGGCGGGTATGAGGAAAAGAAGTATGATGATGTCGATGACGCTCATAAAATAATATATGTGTTCTTTATATCAAAATTACTATATTTGCAAATTATTTCAGTCGGCAACGGCTGTTTTTCAGGATGCAAAAATATATAAAAAATATGACATTCAACGAGTATAAGAATCTTGACCTTGTCGCTCTCGGGAAAGAGGTGCTTGACAGGTGGAAGGAGAGGGACACTTTCAGGAAGTCCCTGCAGGTGCGTGAGGGTGCTCCGGAATTCGTCTTTTTTGAGGGTCCGCCTTCAGCCAACGGAATGCCGGGCATACATCACGTGATGGCACGCTCCATCAAGGATGCCGTCTGCCGTTACAAGACCCAGAGCGGCTACAGGGTGTCACGCCGTGCGGGATGGGACACCCACGGGCTTCCTGTGGAACTCGGTGTGGAGAAGAAACTCGGGATCACCAAGGAGGACATCGGCTCGAAGATCAGCGTGGAGGACTACAACCGCGAGTGCCGCAGCGAGGTGATGAAATACACCAGGGAATGGGTCTCAATGACCGAAAGGATCGGTTACTGGGTGGATATGGACGACCCTTATATCACCTACGACAACAGATATATGGAGGCCCTCTGGTACCTTCTCAAGGACATCTACGGGAAGGGGCTTCTTTATAAGGGATATTCAATCCAGCCTTATTCCCCTGCCGCAGGGACCGGGCTCAGTTCGCACGAACTCAACCAGCCGGGATGCTACAGGGATGTCAAGGACACCACGGCGACGGTCCAGTTCGAGGTCATCAAGGACGAGAAGTCCCAGATACTCTACGGATGTGAGACTCTTCCTGTCTATTTCCTCGCGTGGACGACGACCCCGTGGACCCTTCCGTCCAACACCGCGCTTTGCGTCGGACCGAACATCACTTATGTCAGGGTGATGTCATTCAATCCGTATTCGGGCGAGCCCGCAATCTATGTGGTCGCCGAGACCCTTGTTTCCAGTCTTTTCAATCCTAAGGCTGCCGACATTCCTCTCGACAATTACAAGGCGGGCGACAAACTCATTCCTTACCGTCTGCTTGAGGGGACCTGGAAGGGCTCTGAACTGGAAGGCATCAAATATCACCAGCTGATTCCTTGGTTCCGTCCTGACGAGGGTGCGTTCCGTGTCATCCTCGGGGATTATGTCACTACGGAGGACGGTACAGGCATTGTCCACATCGCCCCTACTTTCGGAGCGGACGACAACAAGGTGGCGAAGATGTCGGGAGTTCCCGCCCTCAGGGTGCTTGACAGGAACGGAGAATGGCAGGCGCAGGTTGACCGCCGCGGACGCTTCTTCCGTCTGGAGGACCTGGACGGGAAGTATGTCAAGGAAAGGGTTTCCCCGTCCTACAAGGAATATGCGGGCAGATATGTCAAGAACGCATACGACCCTGACCTCGCTCCTGACGCCCCTACCCTTGATGTGGACCTTTGCGTGATGCTCAAGCAGCAGGGCAAGGCGTTCAGGATTGAGAAGCACACCCACACTTATCCTCATTGCTGGAGGACCGACAAGCCTGTGATCTATTATCCTCTTAACTCCTGGTTCATCAAGACCACCGCAGTGAGGGACAAGATGATAGAACTCAACAACACCATAATGTGGAAGCCTGAGGCGACAGGTACGGGGCGTTTCGGGAAATGGCTTGAGAAC
>JBJEJS010000181.1:0-2705 GCA_051878235.1 Candidatus Cryptobacteroides sp. | reverse complement strand
AAGGCGTGTGTCTTGTCATACACATTCCTCTCGACTATCTTCATCCTGTACCTCGGGGTCAGGTCGGCCAGCGACGACAATGAGCTCACATAGAAGGTAAGGTCATCGGATGTCCCGACGGAGCACAGGCTTTTCCCGTCCCTGTACAGCCTCCCGCTCAGGGAGACATCGATTCTCCTAAGCCCCGGACGGCTCCTGACCTCCTGCACATACCTGTAAACCATATTTCCGTCGGCACCAGTCATAACCGTGTCAAGCCTCAGTTCATCCACCCCGAGAGGGTCCTTGACGAACTTCCTGAACATTTTCCCCGCATTCCCGATTCTGCGTTCATTCCTCTCCTTGAGATAATGCTTTGTGTAATGTTCAACAGCCTCCCTCTGGCTGACCCCGAAAAAACTCTCCGCATCCGCGCCGTCAATGAATGACGAGTCGTTCTTCATCGCGTAAATCTGCGGGAAATTGCGGCTCAGGAAAACCTCCAGCTGGTCCATCCTGACGAAATCCGTGCTGTCGGTGATTATGGAGGCGAGGAAAGCCTGATACCTCCTGTATCCCCTCATCTGCTCATCCCTGTACTTCTTGCCGGTTATGTCTATCGGAGAGAGGGGGATGGAATCACCGAGCATCTTCATCACGGGCGTGAACCTCAGTTTCCATTCTGAACGCATCATAGATGCAGGGACATTTATGTCAAACTCAATGATGACCTTCCCGAATCTCTCCGCCACATTCCTGAAACGGGCGACCACCGTCGATGCGGAAATGACATCAGTCGCGACCATCTCTCCTGTCGCCTCATCCCTGATTGCATTCAGGATTATCGGCCCATCCCTGTCATCATCCGAAGGCTCATCCACCTTGACCCGTTCAGAGAGTTCCCTCTTTGCCTTTTCGAAATCGTGGTCGGAGGGGATCGAAATCTCCGCCTCAACCTCCCCCGCCCTTATGCCTGAAAGCACATTCTTCCTGCCGCAGGAAGCCGCACAGACCGCAAGGACCAGCGAGACCACACAAAAGACCGCTTTCTCAGAACACATAGGACACTCCGATGATTATCTCGTTGGGCAGGATGAAGGCCTTTGTCCCCGAATCGAGGGTTAACCCGCAGGTGGGACAACTATAAACCACATATTTCTTCACTCCTGCCCAAAGTCCGAGCCCGAATTCGACATTGAACCTCGGATTCACCATATAGGTGTAGCCGGCGGTCACTCCACCTCCCCACCTGTCGCCTTCCTCCGTCTCTGCGGAGAGCATACCGCCAGCATTATATTCCTGATACTGTACCTTCGCCGCTATCCACCACCCCGAGAATGTGTGCCAGGGCCAATACCTGACCCCCACATTGTACGATTGCTGCCTGTTTCTGAACTCACCCTTCTTACCGTTGAAAGTGAACGGGTTGTATTTCGCCCCGGCATTTATGCTCCAATGTCTTGCCGCCGCATAGGACGCCTCGGCATTGAAAGTCCCGAGATTGAGATAAGAAACGGCATTTGTCGAGACAGAAAACCTCTGTCCGTGTGCCTGCACACAAGAAAGCACCAGGAATGCCACACCTATAAGTGATCTGAGTCTCATTACTGTCTGTATCTGTTGAACACCTGTTCTATGACCATCCTCTTTTTGGGGAAGGACGACACGAGCCTGTCCTGAAGGGTCTGCCTGTCCGAGACCTCATCCGTGAGGACGGAAAATATGTCCTGACGGGAAAGCCCCCTTTCCTCCAGATACCTGAATATCTGCGGATAAAACCAGTAGGATGTCCCGTATGACGGGACCGCGCCTCCATACCGTTCCTTGTGCAGCATACTCTCAAGATAATATGCCCACATCTCCCCCACTTCACAATGTCCTGCATATTCGCCGTCTCCCGTGCCGTAGGTACGCCCTCCCGTCTTAAGAAAGGTCGAGGCTATATAAAATATATATTGTTCCCAGTATTCCCTCCCCGCCTGCGCGAAATGGCTGGCGTGGGAAAGTTCGTGGACCACAGAATCATATATTTCGGAATATGAATCATTGTCCTTGGTGCCTATCGTTATGTCCGGGAGGAAAAGCTGTATCAGAGGCGCGTATGCCCCGAGATACGCCTTGACCAGGGAATTCTCGATAATCGCACCCTGATGCGCCATAATCGCGCTGCTCGCCGTCAGTCCCTTGAAAATCCATATCCTCAAATCAGCGGGAGGAGGAGTTATGCCCATCGACAGGCATTTCTCATAATATTCGTAGGCGGAGTTGTTCACCACAGACCTGCGGTAGAGTTTCTCGTCGGAATCCTTTGTCACCAGACAGTCAAGCCCTGATGCGGGAGCCTTTCCGAGGGTGGAGACGGAAGCTGGGAGAAGTATGAGGTTAAAACCGATGTTGAAACCTTTCTCATTATTGAATATGAGCCTGTAACGGAGATTTGAGGAAAACTGCCTGGGCATTGTGTAATAACCGTCACGGTCGGTATATGCACTTGAGAATTTGACGAATGTGTTGCAACTTACCTTCACTCCCGCAAGTCCGAAAGGCTGTCCGCCGTTGGCGCCATCGTCCACTATCGTGATTCTCCCTGAGGGGTACACCCTGTCCGCCTTGGTGGCGGGATCAGCGGCAGAAACCATATTCCCGTTTCCCGTGAGGATATATGCCTGCCTCTCGACCATTTCCCAGTCCACATCCTCCAAGGCCTTTGTCCGGATGCTGTTCTC
>JBJEJS010000180.1:0-2706 GCA_051878235.1 Candidatus Cryptobacteroides sp. | reverse complement strand
AAAGCTGTCCGAACTCGACGGGAAAGTGGTGCTCGTGCATTTCTGGACATCATCCAATGCCGCGCAGAAGATGTTCAATCAGGATGTCCTGAAGCCTGTGTATGCGGAGTTCCATCCAAAGGGGCTTGACATCTATCAGGTCGCGCTTGACTCCGACAAGGCCGAATGGGCGAGGACAGTGAGGAACCAGGGGCTTGAGTGGGTGAATGTCTGCGATTCCCGCGCCGCCGCTTCCCCTTATGTCGGCAGTTACAACCTTGCTTCCCTTCCAGTCTCATATCTCCTTGTGAACGGAGCGTTCTCGACAGAGAAGGTGACCGATGAGGCTTCCCTGCGCCGCGTCCTGGGCAGGATTCTGAAATAGGATATATATTATATATATATGAATACATCCCGCTGTCGTGTCATTGCCTTATGTCTGATTTCGGGCTTTCTTCTGATGTCCTGCAGTACGGAAGAACAGTCCTCCCGTCCTAAGCCCTGTCAGATAATTCTGGACACGGATATCGGAAGTTCCTACGATGACCTTGTCGCGCTGTCTATGCTTTTTGTCTATCAGGAGCGTGGACAGTGCGACCTTATGGGAGTGGTGGTTGACCGGATGGGGGAGGACTGCGCATCGGTCGCCGACATTATGAACACCTGGTACGGGCATCCTGACCTTCCTCTTGCTTTGGTCAGGGATGGGATAGCGGATCCTGAGGTCTGGATTGACTATAGGGATATGGCACTGTATCGCGGTCCTGACGGCAACCTGTTGTACCCCGGCTCGGGGCGGAGCCTGTCTGACTTGCCTGACGGCTACAAGTTGTACCGTAAACTCCTTTCGGAGTCCGAGGACAATTCCGTCAGCATCTGCAGCATCGGTTTTGTGACGGCTTTGGCTCAACTGCTCGAGTCGGATGCGGACGAATATTCGGATTTGTCCGGTGTCGAACTGGTGAGGCGTAAGGTGAAATGCCTTTATATGATGGCGGGAGTGTTTGACGGCTCGATGGAGCCTGATTATAATCTTTCCCAGGGCCTGTCCTTCGCACGGACATTCTTCAGCCTGTGGCCTGGGGATGTCGATGTCATAATGTCCCCGTCGGAAGTCGGCCAGATGCTCGACTACACTCCGCAGCAGGTCAAGTCGGACCTGCCGTCAAATCATCCCCTGCACGAAATGCTTCTGCGTTGCGTTGCGGATGACGGCCAGAGGATGTGGGACCCGCTGACGGTAATCAATGCCGTGGAGGGCGACTCCCTGTTCAGCCTCTCGTCACGGGGCAAGGTCTTATTGAGGGATGATGCCTCAACGGTCTTCTGCGAATCCTCCGAGGGGAACTACCGCCATCAGCTTCCCGGAAGCCAGGACTGGAACGCCGGTATGCTTCAGCGGATACGCAGCATAATGAGAAACTGACGGCATGCTTTTGGGATAAAATGTGTATATTCACAAAAATTGCGGGTAATGAACAAATTTTTCGGTTTGTCGGCCTGTCTTCTGCTGGTCTCCTTTTCGGCTTTCTGTCAGGAGGATTCGAAGCCTTCCGTCAGTGACACCGTCAATGCTGTGCCGTCAAAAGGACTTTATCTGAATGCGCTTGACCTTCTCCAGGGGCAGTCGGCAGGAGTGAATGTGACAAATGACGGCATCAACGGCAGTGCCGTGCTCAACAGCATCAGAGTCAGGGGAGCGTCTTCAATTCTTGGCGAGAACACCCCTATGGTCATCATTGACGGAGTGATTTCCGACATCACCGCGCTGGTGGCGATCTTTCCTGCAGACATTGAAAGTTTCACAATACTCAAAAACACATCGGAAACGGCCGCATACGGCTCTGACGGCTCGTCAGGAGTCATCCAGGTCCAGACACGCAGAAACTCCGGAGAGGGATTCCGAATCGCATACGAGGGAAATGTCGCCGTGTCAAACTCCTACGGAAGCCTTAAAATGCTCAGCGCGGACGAATACCGCGACGAGGCGGCGCGCAGGGGTGTGTATATCAATGACGGAGGCTCTTCCACAGATTATTACAAGGCAATCACGAGACCGTCATTCGTGCAGAATCACTATGTCGCGCTTGGCGGAGGAAGCGGGGGATTCGGTTACAGGGCCTCATTGGGTTATTCGCAGGACAACAATGTCCTGAAAGGCAAGGGCAGCAACAATATCGTCACCAAACTTGATGTCAGCCAGTCCCTGCTTCAGGGGCGCATCGGCCTGGACCTTGGGGTGGTCGGATCCCTGGCCCGCAGCGCCGGACTTCTCGATGATGCAAAACTTTTCTATTCCGCAGCCTGCCAGAATCCCACCTATCCTGCTGAGGACCGCTTCAAGAATCCCAACGCCGTGCTGATTGACGCTCCGCTTTCGCTCCTTGACAACAAGAAGGATTCACGAGATATGAACATAGCCACCCATATCTCATTGCGTTATGACATACTTGAGTGTCTGAAACTCAATGTTTTCGGCTCATATTATTTCACCTCTGCGGAAGTGGCCTCGACTGACGGGTCCGCCGCAGCAAGGAGCGAGGACAAGAAGGACGACCTTTTCGGCAATGTCAACCTGGGTTTCGGCAAGACCTGGGGCAAACACCGCTTCACCGCACTCGCAAAGGCGGAATACCATCTGGAAAAGAACTCCGGCTTCTTCACGGGAGTCAACTCGCTGTCTTCCCCGCTATTCGGATATGACAACCTTGCTGCAGCCGCCTCCCG
>JBJEJS010000179.1:0-2720 GCA_051878235.1 Candidatus Cryptobacteroides sp. | reverse complement strand
CCAAAGCAACATTTTTTGACATATAATTCATTTTAAACCAGTCCTGTACTGCATTATCCGTGCCGCCTCAGCAGGCTGTCTTTATTGCGGGAAACGGGTCCGTCGCGATTGAGAGTCCTGCAGCACCGGCCTGTCGGCCTGCAGCCCGACGATGAGTTCGTTGCCCCTGCCGATGAAACCTGCCGGATGGGATGTTATGGCCGGGATTGTCTTTGCGTCAATCTCCCGTACACCTACGGCTCCCTGCTTGAAATTCCCATAAAAACTTTCTATAATTACGGGCACAAAGATATATGCAGAAATCGGTTTTTTCAATCCGCCCCGACAGGTTTTATCCACAAGTTTCAGACGGTCAATCCTGCCCCTCCACGCTTAGTTTCGTTGCCAGGACCTCATACCCCTGTTTTTCCTCTCCTCCGTCGGATGGGGTATATTTATAGTTCCGCACACGTCCCGTGAGACTGACGGTCGCCCCGACCTTGATCCTGTCAATGTCCTTTATCTCCTTGCCCTCCCAGGCAACCACATTGAACCAGGTCGTCTCGACCACGGCGTCCCCTGTCCGTGACTTGTACATATAATTAGTGGCAAGGGAAAAATTCGCCACCCGTCCTGATCCTACTGCCGAGATTTTTGCATTTCCGACATTCCCCCTCAATTCGATTCTGTTAACCTGTTCCATAAGCCAGTGTTTTGTTGATGAATAACTCAAAAATAGAACTGTCCGTCCCGGTGCGCACGATTCTGGACAGGGGCAAAGTAAAGCAAAACAATCGTGATACCGTGCGTCCGGCCTCCTCCTCCCTGCAACTTTTTCTCTTTTCTTATGTTTTTTTCTTTTTTCTTATGTTTTTGGGAAATATCCGTCATTGCCGTCATTTTTTCCCTCCGCTTCTATGGAATGTCAGAAAAAAGAAAAAACATCAAAAAAAAGAAATATCTTCATCCGCGTCTTGACTTTTATTCCGCCGAGTTTCATATTTGCCGAAAAAACGCGATGGATTACGGAGAGAATGAGACAAAATCAAGGTGTCTTGAATGTGGGGACGACATCTCGTACGGGAGAAGTAACCGGAAATTCTGCTGTGACAAATGCAAAAACACCTGGCATAACAAGAGGACAAGGGTGACGAGGCTCGCAAAGGCGCGTGTGATGACTGTCCTGAACAGGAACTATGCAATCCTGACCGGGATTCTGGATGCGGGCGGGACATCTGCCGCAGTCGAGCAGTTGAAGGGGATGGGCTTCAATTTCGGCTACTGCACTTCCTATCATAAAATACGCAGGCACGACGAGTATGTCTGTTTCGACATAACATTCAGGATTATGGGGGACGAGGTCGTGTCAATCAGGAAATTGCCGCTGGTGTCCCTCAAGGATTTCGGAAATGTTCTTTGAAAACGCCCAAAATGCTGATAATTCAGAATGTTTGAGTAAATTTGTGGGTTTTTAATGATATAATATGAAAAAAATGATTCTTGCGGCGGGAGCCGTCCTTGCTGCATTCACATCTTGCACTATGGGAAATCCGCTTTTGGAGGAGTCAACGCTGCCTTATGGAGCGCCTCAGTTTGACAAAATCAGGACAGAGCATTATCTTCCTGCATTCAAGGCCGCAATTGCAGAGGCCAAGTCGGAAATTGACAGGATTGTTTCAAATGAGGAGGCACCTGATTTCCACAACACAATAGAGGCTCTGGCATATAGCGGGCGCTCCCTTGACAAGGTCTCAGGCATTTTCTATAATATTCTTGAGGCGGATGCCGACGATGCCCTCCAGGCTGTGGCGGAGGAAGTCTCCCCTCTGATGACGGAATATTCGCTTTATGTCTCACTTAACGAGGAACTTTTCGGAAGGGTCAAGGCTGTCTATGCGATGAAGGATGACCTCGGTCTGGAGACGGACCAGAAAAGGCTGCTTGAGGAGACTTACAAGTCGTTCTCACGCAACGGGGCTAATCTTTCTCCTGAGGACAAGGAGGTTTATTCGAAATATTCTGAGGAACTTTCCCTCACTATACTCCAGTTCCAGAAGAATGTGCTCGCTTCCACCAACGCATTCGTGATGAATGTCACCGATGAGTCCGACCTTGCGGGTCTCCCTCAGTATGTAAGGGATATGGGTGCCCTTGCAGCAAAGGAGAAGGGGATGGAAGGATGGGCGTTCACGCTCGACTATCCGAGTTACGGGCCGTTTATGAAGTTCAGCGACAACAGGGAGTTGCGCAGGAAGATGTATATGGGCTACAACACCAAGGGAATCGGCGGAGAGACCGACAACCTTGACATCGTGAAGAAGATTGTGGACCTTCGCCTGAAGATAGCGGAGATTCTCGGTTACGGGACATACGCCGAATATGCGCTGGAGGAGAGGATGGCCAAGAACTCATCCACAGTGGAAGATTTCATCGGCAACCTGATGACCCGTTCCCTGCCTTTCGCAAGGAAGGAGGTCAAGGAGATATATGACTATGCCGTGAAGAACGGCTTTGATGGGGATGCCCTGATGCCGTGGGATTTCAGTTATTGGTCAGAGAAATACAAACAGGCTGAATATGCCTTGAACGAGGAGCAGTTGAAGCCGTATTTCAAACTGGAGAACTGCATCGATGCCGTGTTCGGGCTTGCAGGGAGACTGTACGGGATTTCTTTTGAGGAAAGGACTGACATCCCTGTTTATCATAAGGATGTGAAGGTCTATGATGTCAAGGATGAGAAC
>JBJEJS010000178.1:0-13958 GCA_051878235.1 Candidatus Cryptobacteroides sp. | reverse complement strand
GGGACAAGTTCCCTGAAAGAATTGATTGCCACCCCTTTGGACAGAAGGTCTGCGAGGACTGCCGAATTGTCTGCCCCATCGGCGATGGAGAGGACTGCGGTGTGCCTGCCCATCTGGTCCTCATCCGAGATGACCTTGAAAGGAGAGGCGGAGGCATCAAGACTGTCCCCGGTGTAAACCAGTTCCACATTGTTGTTTCCGTATTTGTGCCTGATCTCATCCACGCCGCCTGTGATGACGAGCCGTGACTTGTTGATGAGCGCTATCTCGTCGCAGAGTTCCTCCACAGATTCCATATTATGGGTTGACAGCACGACTGTCGCCCCCTCGTCCTTCAGGCGCAGGATCTCATCGCGGATCAGTTGGGCGTTGACCGGGTCGAATCCTGAAAACGGCTCGTCAAGAATCAGCAGCTTGGGCTTGTGGACGACGGTTGTGATGAACTGGACCTTCTGCGCCATACCTTTTGAAAGTTCCTCCACCTTCCTGTTCCACCATTGCTGAATGCCGAAATGCACGAACCACTTCTTGAGTTCCTGCTGGGCGTCGTGGGCCGACATCCCTTTCAGACGGGCGAAATACACCGCCTGCTCCCCTACCTTCATTTTGCGGTAAAGACCTCTTTCCTCAGGCAGGTAACCAATTCTTTCGACATCCGACTGTGTTATCGGATGGCCGTTGAAGATGATTTCCCCGCTGTCCTGCATCGTGATTCTGTTGATGATTCTGATGAGCGTGGTCTTTCCGGCTCCGTTAGGCCCGAGAAGACCGAAAATCTTTCCTTCAGGGATTTCTATGGAGACATTGTCAAGTGCGACCTTCTGTCCGAAAGTCTTCCTGACATCCCTGCAAACAATAATGGACATATCTTTAAAATTAAATTACATATTTAAAATCTTGGCGGTCATCTCCACCAGGAGTTCCTCGGGAGAGGCCTCCCCCGCATTCCCTCCCTTGCCCTTGAAGTCATATTCGTTCAGAAGGGCTATGACGGCCATACATTTCTTCACAGGATAATTCGCAATGGCGGTGTCATATTCGCTGTAAAAATACGGAGCCACACCGAGTGCCTTGACTTTCTGGTCATTTGACGGCCTCGGGGTCTTCATCAGAAGGGCGTGGTATTTCAGAATCCTGTAGAAATGCGTGAACAGCGCGCTGACAGCCATCGGCATGGCGAATTTGGGAGCGGCCCCTATATAGGCTGCCGTACGCAAAGCCTTTGCGGAGTTCCTCAATGAAAGTTCCTTTGTCAGTTCGAACACGCTGAACTGCCTGCTGACACCGACATTCTCCTCGATTTCCTTGACTGTCACCGCAGCCGCTCCTTCAGGGAGATTCTTGACAATCTTGTCGGTCTCAAGTGCGATCCTGCTCAGGTCCGTTCCCGCATATTCTCCGAGCAAGGCGGCGGCATCCGGGGCAATCTTCAATCCGCGCGATGTGTAATATGAGGCAATCCAGCGGGTTATCTCATATTCCCTGACTGGGGATGACTCAAGCACCACCCCGTTCTTTACAACGGATTTGTAGAAGCCCTTCCTCTTGTCGGCCGTCTTTCCCTTCATACAGAGCACAAGCACGGTCGAATCCAAAGGCTTCTCGCAATAGAGTGCCATATCATCGATGTTCCTCATCGCCTGCGCCTCCTTGACGACCACCAGCTGCCTTTCGGCGAACATCGGGAAACGCCTTGCGGCCGTGATGACCGAAGGGACATCCGTGTCGGTGCCATAGCAGATTGTCTGGTTGAAGTCGCGTTGGTCCTCCTCAAGCGCGTGTCCGATGATTTCGTCGCAAATCCTGTCAATGTAGAAAGGCTCCTCGCCCATCAGGAGGTAAACCGGGCTGAAAATGCCTTTCCTGACATTTTCCGTTATCTCGCGGCACTGCGAATCAATATCTGCAAATCCTTTCGCCATATCCCCGCAAAGATATGAATTTTTCCTTAACTTTGTGCGCTATGAACGGACAGACTATATGGGACCCTTTGCGGAAGAAAGAAGTTGCCCTCACCCCTGAGGAGAGGGTAAGGCAATGGTTCATAGGATTTTTGAGTACTGAACTTAATGTACCGCTTCATCTTATGATGAGTGAGGTTGCCTTTAATTTTGGCGAAAAAAAATACAGGGCGGACATACTCATATACGACAGGAACGCCGCTCCTCTGGCTGTTGTTGAATGCAAGCGTCCTCAGGTGAGGATAGACCGCGAGGTCGCGAGGCAGGTGATAAGGTATAATATGTCCTTGAATATAAGGTATATATTCATCACCAACGGAAACAGTTCCTTCGCCTTCTCGCGAAGCGGGGACGGCACGGTCTTCACTCCCCTCGCATACGCTCCGTCGTATGACGAGATGACAAAAGGTATATAATATATATGACATTATGATGATAGCGGAAAATTTTCTGGATAACAAAATATTCACAATAATATCTGATATTGCAAGGGAGAACGGTGTAAGAGCCTATGTGATAGGAGGATATGTAAGGGACTGCTTTCTCGGCAGGCCGAGCAAGGACATAGACATCGTGGTGGAAGGCAGCGGAATAGACCTTGCTTCCAAGGTCGGGGAGGCCGTGCACAGCAATGTCTCTGTCTTCAGGAATTTCGGGACGGCTATGCTGAGATACAAAGGCATAGAAGTCGAATTTGTCGGTGCGAGGAAGGAGTCATACCGCAGCGATTCCCGCAAGCCGATTGTGGAGAACGGCTCCCTTGAAGATGACCAGAAACGCAGGGATTTCACCATCAACGCTATGGCTTTCAGCCTTCAGAAGGAGGATTTCGGCGCGCTGGTCGATCCTTTCGGCGGAATCAGGGACCTTGCCGCAGGAATAATCCGCACTCCGCTTGACCCTGACACCACCTACAGCGACGACCCACTAAGGATGGTGAGGGCCATACGCTTCGCCACGAAGTTGAGCACGGCTGAAAGGGAGTTCACCATAGTTCAAGAATCACTTGAGTCAATACGGCGCAATAAAGACAGGATGAATATCTTGTCTAAGGAAAGAATCGTGGAGGAACTCAATAAGATGCTTGTCTGTGACAAGCCTTCGAAGGGCTTTCGTCTGATGGACGGGACAGGGCTCCTGGATTATGTTCTGCCGCAGCTTGTGCGCCTGAAAGGCACTGAGACTATGGACGGGAAAGGGCACAAGGAGAATTTCTCGCATACTCTTGAAGTTCTTGACAATGTGGCTGCGCTTGAAAAGGAGGCGATTGCACGGGGGGAACTGAAGGATTATTTCTTTGAGGACGGGGTCGAGGTCTCGAAGGTCAGGACTGAGCCGAATCTATGGCTGCGCTGGGCCGCCCTCCTGCACGACATCGGGAAACCGGCCTCAAAGAGGTTTGACCCTGTGGCGGGCTGGACTTTTCACGGACACGAGGTCACGGGCTCAAGGATGATCCCAAAACTGTTCAACGAGTTGAAGATGCCTTTGAACGAGAAGATGAAATATGTCCAGAAACTTGTCTCCCTCCATCTGCGTCCCATTGCCCTTGTGACTGAGGAAGTGACCGATTCGGCGGTCAGGAGGCTCCTTTTCGATGCGGGGAATGACATTGACGACCTGATGCTTCTCTGCAATGCCGACATCACCTCGAAGAATCCGCGCAAGGTGGAGAGGCTGAAGCATAACTTTGTGATAGTGAAGGAGAAACTTCTGGAGGTCGAGAAAAAGGACGAGATAAGGAACTGGAAGAATCCGATTACGGGGGAATATGTGATGCAGGTCTTCGGCATTGAGCCTTGTCGGGAGATAGGAATCCTGAAGGATGCTGTCAAGGAGGCTATTCTTGACGGCGCGATTCCGAACACATTCGAGGCCGCCGATACACTTATGCGCAGCAAGGCTTCCGAAATGGGCCTTTCCCCTCTGGAAGGCAGGTGATTTTTTTGAAGACGGCTATGAATCCCGTAGATGAATACATATTATATATAGAGTCAGTCCGCAGGTATTCCCCGAGGACAGTGGCGATATACAGGGATTCCCTTGGCCTGTTTCTCTCGTATCTCAGCGAGTCTGAAGGTTTTGATGTCTCCCTTGCCGATGCGCAGGTGTTGGAGGGGTATCTTGTGCCCACAATCGTCAGGTCATACGAACTCTGGCTGCTTGACAGTCGCGGTATGGCCCCCGTGACAGTCTCGCAGCATCTGTCAGTGCTGAGCGGCTTCTGCCGTTTCAGTATGAAGGCAGGCAGGATGAAAAGCAATCCCGTGAAATCGGTGGCGCGGCCGAAAGCGGGCAAACGCCTGCCGTCCTTCTGCAAGAGGGACTCGATGGATGAATATTTCGAAAAGACAAAATATTGCGCCTCCGCGGATATGATTTATGTCTCGACGACATTGAAGGAGACTAAGGAGCATTACGAGGCGCGTCTGAGACGGCTTATTGTCCTGACTCTCTACACCTGCGGCATCCGTCGGGCGGAACTCATCAGCCTGAAGAAATCGTCTGTGGATTTTGGGAGGAAAGTCCTCAGAATTGTCGGCAAGGGGGATAAAATGCGAGAAATACCTCTTGTTCCTTCGCTTTCTAAAGAAATATCCTTATATTTACAAGCGGTTGAAACGATGGCAGGAATCCATCTGGATGACAGTTCCCCGCTTTTCGTCACTTTTACCGGCAAACCGTTGTACCCGATGTTCGTGGAACGGGCGATAAAAGCCGAATTGGGGGATGTGGCGGAAATAACGGGCAGAAAGTCCCCTCACGTCCTGAGGCACACTCTTGCGACAGAACTGCTTGACGGGGGTGCGGACTTGAACTCCATCAAGGAGATGCTCGGACATTCCTCACTTGCCGCCACCCAGGTTTATACCCACAATTCCATCGCGAAACTGAAGAAAGTTTATGAATCCGCCCATCCGAGGGCAAACAAAAACGGAGGTAAAAATGGAGATTAGAGTACAATCCATCAAGTTTGACGCAGATCAGAAACTGTTGGAATTCGTCGAGAAGAAGTTGTCTAAATTACCTAAGTTCAACGATGAAATCACAGATGTGGAAGTAGCGCTTTCACTTCTGCCTGACCACGAGAACAAGAATGTCAAAATCCGTGTCCACATACCCGGGAATGACCTTGTGATTGAAAGGAATGCGAAACGCTTCGAGGCCGCTATTGTGGACTGCGTGGACATCCTCAAGGACAAGATCGTCCGTGCCAAGGAAAAGAAATCCGAGAATTGAGAATGAGACCCGGCAAAGACAGGGAACTGGAACTGGTGTACGAGGATGACTTCATCCTTGTGGTATGCAAGCCGAGCGGGATGCTGACGATGTCCACCGGCAGGAAAGATGAACAGACCGCCTACAATATCCTGACTGATTATGTCAGGAGCAGGAGCCTCCACAGAGGCCGCACGGGCCGGAATGACAGGGTCTTCATAGTCCACAGGCTTGACCGTGACACATCCGGACTCCTTGTTTTCGCAAAAAGTGAAGATGTCAAGTATGCGCTTCAGGACAGTTGGAACGACAGCGTCCTGGAGCGCAAATATATTGCCCTGGCCGAAGGCACGCCCGCCGATCCGGAAGGCACTGTGACATCTTGGCTTACGGAGAATCCCTCCACTTTTACTGTGCTCTCCTCCCCTTTTGACAACGGCGGCAAGAAAGCGGTGACACATTACAGGGTCAGGTCCTCGTCAGGGGCATATTCTTTGATTGAGTTCAATCTGGAGACCGGCAGGAAGAACCAGATTAGGGTGCATGCTTCGGTACTTGGACACCCGGTTGCGGGAGACAGGAAATACGGAGCGAGGACCAATCCAATCGGGAGGCTTGCCCTGCACGCGTCCACATTGGCTTTCAGGCATCCTGTGACGGGGAAGGTCCTCAGTTTCAAATCCTCCGTTCCGAATTCCTTCAAGAAGGCCTTGAACCGGAGTGAGGATTTATAAATATATATGTTATGAAAACTGCCATTGAGACAATAAAATCCGTTTCGGACGGCTTGACGATAAAAGTGCTGTCCGTCCTTCCGGAACGCGAAGCACCTAAGGCGGTGCTTCAGATAGTTCACGGAATGTGCGAGCATAAGGAAAGATATGTTCCATTTATGGAATATATGGCATCTGAAGGATATGCCTGTGTCATCCACGACCACAGGGGACACGGTGAGACTGTGCACAGCGCGGATGACCTCGGATATTTCTACAAGGGAGGCTTCCGTGCGGCTGTGGATGATGCCCTCGAAGTGACCCGTTATACAAAGAAACGCTTTCCGGGCATCCCGTTCTTTCTTTTCGGCCACAGTATGGGCTCGATGATAGTGCGTTCATACGCAAAGAGATACGACTCTGAACTATCCGGACTGATAGTCTGCGGAAGCCCGAGTGAGAATCCTGCTGCCGGTCTGGGAAAGGTGCTCGCATCGGTTGTCGGATTCTTCGGCGGCGGGAGATGCCGTCCTGCCCTGCTCCAGAAAATCGCCTTCGGGGCATTCAACAGGGGAATCGACCGTCCCCACTCCCCTAATGCCTGGATATGCACGGACGAGGAGGTGGTCAGGACTTACGACAATGACCCTCTATGCAATTTCCGTTTTACGGCCAACGGTTTCCGCAATCTCTTCGCCCTGATGCAGGACTGTTACTCCCCTGACGGTTGGAGGATGGCCTCCCCTTCAATGCCTGTGCTTTTCATTGCCGGTGAGGAAGACCCTTGCATAGCAGGACTGGAGAAATTCGGCAAGGCCGTCGATTCTATGAGAAAGGCCGGCTACACCTGCGTCTCCTCCAGGACCTATCCGGGAATGCGCCACGAAATCCTCAATGAAAAGGACAAAGCCACCGTATGGCAGGATGTCCTCGAGTGGCTGGACTCTGTCTTGGCATAATTGTCACATATTTTCATAATTCAGAAATATCGGATTTCAGGGAGTTAGAGTTCTTTTTGGGGGAATTTCAGTCTGATTCGCTTTCAGATTGTTATAAATAGTGCCTAAATAGGCTTGAAATTCATATTCAGGGGCCGTTCCGGTACGGTTCTGAGTGATTTGTTTTGTAAAAATTCTTTGATATTTTTGCAGGAATATGTTGTTTCAAAACATTCTTATGCGTCATCGGATTCTGAAATATTTCATTAGCATAGCCTTTATTTGCTGCACAATGCCGGCAACCCTCAGTTGGGGGGGGTATAATTCTATTCCATCGAAAGAAATAGAAGTCCAGTCAGACGGACAAAATGTGACTGGCGTAGTGACGACGGAATCGGGAGAGCCGTTGGTCGGCGCTATGGTTTATATAAAAGGTACGACAGTCGGAGTCCAGACCGACCTTGACGGGAGATATTCAATCAAGGCTCCCGAGACGGAAAATGGTTATGTCCTTGTCTTCCAGTACCTCGGGATGGTGACAAAGGAGATTCCCGTCAAGAAGACAAGACTCCTTAATGTCGCATTGGTGCAGGACAATGAACTGGACGGCTCTGTAGTCATTGGAGCATACGGTCTTAAACAACGCCGTGAGGACCTTGTCGGTTCTGCTTTCCAAGTCAATTCCGAGTCATTGAAGAACAAGCCTAAAGCAAGGATTGACAATATGCTTCAGGGACTTGTGCCCGGAATGACAGTCCAGTCAAATGCTGACTATGCAGGCACGACAAGGACCAGATATGAGACCAGAATCAGGGGAGAATCATCACTGTCCGCTTCAAGCGAGCCGATTTGGATAGTGGACGGGATGCGTCTCTACACCGGAGGGACGACCAACATAATGCCGGGAATGTCCTACACTGTCTCCCCTCTTTCATTCCTCAATCCTGACGACATAGAATCAATCACTGTGCTCAAGGATGCCGACCAGACTGCACTTTACGGTGCTGACGGAGGAAACGGTGTGATTATCGTAACGACGAAGTCAGGGCTCCGCTCATCCCCTCTGCGGGCAAACATAAATGTCAGTTTTGGGGTGGCCTCTCCGGACTACAGCACTATGTTCAAGACAATGAACGCTGCGCAGTACCTTGAGGTGGCAAAGGAAGCCTGGGCAAATGCCGGTTACAATGCCGCTGATTTCCCGTATCAGGACAATGACTACAATTCATACTCGACTACGGACACCGACTGGGCGAGGACTTACCTCGGACTCGGAACGGAACTGAATGCCGGATTGAGCCTGTCATCCGGAAGCGAGAAGGTTTCCAATTACATTTCCGCTTCCTACTACAGAAACACAAACACAATCCAGAAAGACAACCAGCAGCGTTTCTCAGTCAATTCCACCCAGGATTTCTCCTTATGGAAAGGAGCATCCCTGAAGACGAATCTTTCTGCAAGTTACAATGTGAACAACCTTTTCCCGTTGAGCAACTATTACATCTCTACCCTGCCTATATTCTCTCCATATATGGAAGACGGCTCATACCGTTTATATAATAAGGTGTGGGATTCCTCCAAGGGCGACTTCGTCCTGAGGAAATTTTTCGGGAACGAACTGCCTGAAAGGGATTACAACGACAACACCCAGAAGTCATTGTTCGCAAGCGGAAAGTTCACATTTGAATGGGAAATAATCAAAGGTTTGAAGATCAAGTCTTTCTTCGCGATGGACTATACGCACTCTTCCGAAGAGATGTATTCTTCAATGAAGACCCTTGACGGTCTGGATGACAACGGGAACCGTGTCGGAAGGTCATCAAGGAGCAGTGCAAGTTATGTCAAGTGGGAACATTCCGACTTTGTCAGTTACGACGGAAAATTCGGGAAGCACAGTGTGAGCGCCCTTGCCGGACTGGAACTCAGACACCGGAAGAACAGATACTTGACTGTTTCGGGTAGCGGATTCTCAAATGACTACATCAAGGAACTGCAGTATGCCTCCACCATTTCCCAATACAGTTCGAGCAATGTTGACATAAACAGGGCGATGTCATATATGGCCCGTGTGTCATATTCCTACGATAAAAGATATTACATTGCCGCAAATTTCAGATGTGACGGAAACTCCGTTTTCGGAACATACTCACAGTGGGGTCCGTTCGGTTCTGTCGGAGCGTCGTGGAATATCCATAACGAGAATTTCTTCCGTTCGGAAAAAATAAATATGCTCAAACTGAAGTTGTCCTATGGTCTGACAGGCAACTCGAGGATTTCTTCCGATGCGAACGGAACATATACCCTCAGCCAGTCCTATTCCTACAAGGATGCTGCAGGAGCCGTCATCGAAACGGTCCCTAATCCCGGATTGAGTTGGGAATCAGTACACACACTGAATGCCGGCGTCATCCTCGGACTGAAGAATATTCTTGATGTGGAGATTGAAGCGTATCAGAGATATACGACGGATATGCTGGCAAAAGTCTATGTCTCAAGGACAATCACCGACAATTCAGTTTACGCCAATGTCGGCAAGTTGAGCAACAACGGCATTGAACTGTCACTTACGACCTACAATTTCAACAGGAAGGACTTCCAGTGGACAACAAGGCTGAATCTCGACCACAGGAAAAACAAACTTCTTGACTACAATGGCGGGTACAGGAGTTTTGGAGATTCAATCTGGATGGAAGGATATGACACCAGCACCTGGTATCTTGTCAGATGGGCGGGAGTTGATCCGACGGACGGCTCGCCGATGTGGTATGACAAGGACGGCAACCTTACCAAGACCTACAGTACTGACAACAGGGTGCCGTACAAGAATTCCACTCCTGTTCTTCAGGGCGGTCTGACAAATTCATTCCGTTACAAGAACTGGACTCTGGATTTCCAGATAAACTTCAACATCGGTGGATATGCCCTTGCGACGTATGCCAGCAATTATTTCAATGACGGATATGCGATCAGCGGAGTCAGCGGCAACCAGGCTGTAGAGATTTATCATTATCGGTGGACCACTCCCGGACAGGCTGCCACCTTCCCGAAAGTCTCGGAGACATCCACCAAGTCTGCGATGAAATCCACAAGATACCTTTACAACAAGACTTCATTTGAATTGTCCAATGTGACACTCACCTACTCCATTCCTCAGAATGTGCTTGACAAAATGAGGTTGCGCGGAGCGGGCATCTCATTGAACTGCTACAATCTGTACTTGCTTACGCCTGACCAGAAGAAAGGGTTCAATTCCTACAAGACAATGAAATACGGCTATCCGGTCAACAGGACTTTCACCCTTGCACTGAACATTAATTTCTGATGAAGATGAAAAGAACAATACATATCATAATTGTGTCGGCCTTTGCTCTTTGTGCCTCTTCCTGCCATTTCCTTGAAGTCGAGAAAATCGGGAAGAGTGACATAGAGACATATTTTTCGGACATCAATTCGCTTGAGCCCGCAATGAACGGACTTTACAGCCTGACTTTCTCATTATATGACAGATATATCATCCCATACGCCGAGATTGCCGCTGACAATCTCGCAGTGTCAAAGGACAAGGGCGGCGTCTGGATTGATTACCAGAATTTTGGCACAGACCTGACTTACGAGACTTCCGCTGTCGGAATGATTTGGAAGAACGGCTACAACATAATCAACAATGCCAATGAAATTTTATATTATGCCCCAAAACTCCTTCAGGAGAACCCGCTCAGCAGTGATTTGATTAACAATGTCATCGGCGGGGCATATTTCATCAGGGCCCTCATCCATTTCGATCTGTGCCTTGTATATGCCCAGAACTACACATTCACCCCTGATGCATCACATCTCGGCGTGGCATTGAGGGACAGGATACCAAGTCTTTCAGAGGTTGTCAGGAGGTCCTCGATAAAGGACACATATACAATGATTCTTTCAGACCTGGATGCCGCCCTGAATTCTTTCAGCAATTGCAATTATACGGCTGAATATGTCACTCCTCTCGCCTGCAAGGCTCTCAAGGCAAGGGTATATCTTTATATGAATGACTGGTCAAAAGCGGCTGCGCTTGCTTCCGAGGTCATTTCAGAGAAGGGACTTGAGAAGAAGGAAGATTATAAGAAAATGTTCTGTGATCCGTCTTTCCTGTCCGACGAGATTGTGTTCAGGCTGAACGGGAAGAGCCAGTCCGCCGTGATGTACGGGCTATGCAAATACGATTCCCCTGCTTTGAGGCCTGCGGACAAGATTCTCTCATTGTTCAGCAATAAGGATGATGTCAGGGCAGGGATGTTCTCCTGGGACAAATCCGGAACGGTTTACGACAAGATAATACTCAAATATGCCGTGACGGCGGATGTCGCCTCGGATGAATACCGTTTCAACAACCTGAACATTCTCCGTGCCTCAGAGATGTACCTTGTCAGGGCTGAGGCAAATTGCAACCTTGGAAATGTTTCTGACGCGATTGATGACATTAAAGAATTGGAAGCAAGGGCTTTGGGAATCGACAAGTCAGCGGTTGACATTTCATTTACAGGTAAGGATGAACTTGCCGGAATCATTGCACAGGAGCGTCAGAAGGAGATGTCATTTGAAGGGACCCGCCTTTTCGACATCACCCGCAGGCACGAATCTCTTGTTCGTGATGACAGTTCAACCGCCACCCTGCGTGAACTTCAGTATCCTGACTACAGGTTCATTCTTCAGATACCCCGTGTGGAAGTCGAGGCCAACACGGCAATGCAACAGAATCCTACAAGCAATTGATTATGAAGACAACAATTAAGAATATCCTATTGGTTACGGGAATGATGCTTTCTTTTGCGGGATGCAACAAATATGTCCTGTTCACGGACTCATTCGTCGCTTTCGATGTGAACGCTTCATCCGCCACATCCGTGGATGCGTCAGGTTCCTGGACGGGTGTGTATTATGTGGATTACACTGGTGAGACGCAGAAGGAAACCCTTACTGTCACCTTTTCCGTAAAGGCCGGAGACGGACTGGTTGAAGGCATTGACTATGAGATGGTCACAAAAGGGAACACTCTTTCCTTTCTTCCGGGAATATTCACTCTTCCAATAAGGATCAAGTGGCTGTCAAATCCGATTGACACATCCAAAGACAATTCCTTGACAATATCTCTTGAATCATCGTCAGATCCGGAAACAACACTTGGTATGCCGGGGCCTGACGCATTGAACAAGTCAATAACAATACACAAATATGTTTAATTAATCTTATCAAAAAATGAAAAAGTATTGGATGATTGCTGTGGCTGCACTTTGTCTGGCGGCCTGCAGCGAAAAGCAGAACGAACCTGCTCCTGAACCAATCTCATTCGAAGAGTTTGGATTTACTGTTGCTGACAATCCTGATGTCCTTTTTGCTGACAACATCATTGTTTCTCCTGCTGCAGGTCCACTGACTATAAAATTTCCGTCAGGCACTCCTGCCATAGCCCTTGAAGCCCTTGTCCCTTATTTTACCGTAGAAGAGGGTGCTGTCGTAACGGTTAACGGGGAGGAAATCAAGAGCGGAGAATCCACCATCGATTTCTCTTCTGATGTGGACATCTACATTTCCAAGGAGAAGAGGAACGCAATGTACAGTGTGTCCGTTTCAATAAAACCTCTTTCAAAATGGATACTGAAGGCTACATCGACAGTTGCCTTTGACACTGATCCATATATGGCCATAAATCCGACTGACGATGTTCCATATATCGCAGAGGTGCTGAAAGCGGATGCAACTGCAGATGAGAAGCCGGTGCTTTATCGTCTGTCCGGAGCCCAGTTTGAGAATCTGGTTTCTTCAGGGACTATTACGGACACTACCGCATCCAACATCTCCCTTAATTTTGATCCTGATGGAGTCCCTTACACTATGTTTGTTGACAAAACAATGAAATCCAACAGGGTATCTGTGTTTAAGGTAGAAAACGGAAAGGCTTCCGCAATCGGTGAACAGGCATCAATATATGCCATCAATGTTCCGGGGTGTGTTTTCCCTATCTCTTCTTCAGAAGTCTGGGCTCTGTCACAGAACAATGAAAGTAACCTTGCAGACCTGGCAAGAAGGGGCTTGAATGCTGCCAAGTTCAATGGTCAGGCCTGGAGCAATGCCGAGGCTGTCACCGGAAGGGAAAGTGATGCCTATTGCTACAATCCTAAAGGAAAGACAATTGGCGGCAAGCACTATTTCTTCTCACACAACCAGAACAAGAAGACGGTTTCTATGTACACCTACGACAAAGGTGCTTGGGTGTCAATATTTGAAAATATGAAAATATTGAAACCGGACAGCACCGAAGAACTGGCTGAGATATATGCAATACCGATGGATTTTGATGTTGATTCGGATGGTAATATTTACTTTGTCTGTGGATGCCAGTTCGTGTCAGACGCCTATAATTATGCTCTTGTGAAATATGATGTTGAGACAAAGACCCAAAGCATAATTGGAGGTGTGATTACAAGCATTACCGCCAATTCAAGAGACAGGATTTCATTAGGACTGGATGAGACAAATACTCCATTTCTTGCATACAAACTTGCTGCGACAGCTGCTGTGACTTACATCACTCATATTAGCGTGGAAACAAAGACTTGGAGTGAGCCGGTTGCTGTCAACTCAGTAAATGGTGGTGCTCCTACATTGGCTTTTGCATCTGACGGAACAGGTTATCTCGCTGTCAAGAATGCTGAGACTGACTTGGTGGAAGTTTATAGCAACAACTAGTTGTTGCCTTGATTTATAAGATTGCGAAGCGCGTCGGCAAGAATCTGTGAAGATTTCTCCACGCGCTTCGCTTGGTTGAAATGACAGAATTGATTGGTCGAAATGACGACAGTTAAAGTATTGTAGCGAAATGACAACGATCAGACGTCTGGCTTATATTTTTCTTTTATTCTTGATTTCTCTGCCCTCTCCTGCCAGAGGGCTGCGGGTGGCGTTTGTGGGGGATCCTCAGGTTGACGACAGTCTGGAACTGGGGTTTGCCAGGAGGAGCATCTACAGGGAACTTATGCAGAGGAAGGACATCGATCTGGCGGTCTTTCTCGGAGACCTTGCCAATGATGACACATCGATGCTCCCTGCGACGAGACAGACGCTCGATTCGTTGCCTTTCAAATGGG
>JBJEJS010000177.1:0-2722 GCA_051878235.1 Candidatus Cryptobacteroides sp. | reverse complement strand
AAGAGGACATAGAGACAATCCGCAAGGCATTGGAGGAGTTTGACCGATATGCCGACACGGACCGCAGGATAGAAAAGGACTTCGCATTCCACACTTCCATCGCACAGGCGGCGCACAACCCTGTGATAGCATCCCTCCTTCTGGTCATAACCCCCGATGTGCTGAATTATTACCTTAAATACAAGGTCTGCACAGTTCCGACAGACATCGTCCAAAAGGAACACCACGATATGCTTGACAGCATCATAGCGAAAGATCCTGATGCCGCCGAGAAGAACATCCGCACTCATCTCGCAATGATTTCCGCTTTCGCGGAACAGACAAAAGACAAGCAACTATTTTTTGAAAATGCCTAATATTGCTATCTTTGCGCCCGAATTTTAATAAAGGACGAAATATTGAAAACATTTGAAGAACTCGGGGTCTCCCCGGAAATCAGGCAGGCCATCGAGGAAATGGGCTATGCCTATCCTATGCCTGTCCAGGAGGAGGTGATTCCATATCTCCTCGGAGAAAACAACGATGTGGTGGCACTTGCCCAGACGGGCACAGGAAAGACGGCGGCATTCGGACTGCCGCTCATCCAGAAAATCGCCGTGGACAAGAATTATCCACAATCCCTGATACTTTGCCCTACGAGAGAACTATGCCTTCAGATTGCGGGCGACCTGAATGACTATTCGAAATATGTCGTCGGCCTGAAAGTGCTTCCTGTCTATGGCGGCTCGTCCATCGAGAGCCAGATACGCGCGCTCAAGCAGGGAGTGCACATAATTGTGGCGACCCCCGGCCGTCTGATCGACCTTATGGAAAGGGGGACGGTCTCTCTCTCGACAGTGCGGAATGTGGTGCTTGACGAGGCTGACGAAATGCTGAATATGGGTTTCTCGGAAAGTCTGAACGCCATTCTTGCCGATGTTCCCCAGGACAGGAACACCCTCCTTTTCTCTGCCACGATGAGCAGGGAGATTGAGAAGATCGCTGCAAATTATCTCCGCAACGCCAAAGAGATTGTCATCGGAAAGAAGAACGAGGGCACGGCAAATGTCAGGCATATCGCCTATACGGTCCACGCGAAGGACAAATACGAGACATTGAAGAGGATAGTGGATTTCTATCCCCAGATATATGGCATAATCTTCTGCCGCACAAAAGTTGAGACCCAGGAGATTGCCGACAAACTGATGCAGGAGGGCTACAATGCCGACTCGCTGCACGGTGACCTGTCACAGGTCCAGCGCGACCTGGTGATGCAGAAGTTCCGCATAAGGAATATCAGGATACTTGTCGCTACGGATGTGGCCGCAAGGGGACTTGATGTGGACGACCTCACCCATATCATCAACTATGGTCTTCCGGATGACATCGAGAGTTACACCCACAGGAGCGGGCGTACAGGCAGGGCAGGGAAGACCGGCATCTCGATTGCCATCATCAACCTAAGGGAGAAGGGCAAACTCAGGGCAATAGAGAAATCGCTCGGACAGCAGTTCTCCAAAGGGGAGATCCCGACAGCCAAGGACATTTGCAAGAAGCAGTTGTTCAAGGTTATAGACGACCTTGAGAAAGTCAAGGTGAACGATGCCGAAATCGAGGAATTTATGACAGAGATCTACCGCAAACTGGATTGGCTCTCAAAGGAGGACCTGATCAAGAGGGTGGTCTCAAGGGAGTTCAACCGTTTCTTTGAATATTACAACGGAAGGGATGAAATCGAGGCAGTAGGCGAGGGTGGAAGAAAGGAAAAGGAACGCGGCGGGAAAGAAGCCAGAAAGGCAGAGAAAGGATTTGTCCGTATGTACATAAATCTTGGGAAGATTGACAATTTCGGGCTTAGGGGTCTTATGGATATGCTGAATGACCACACGCGCCACCGCGTTGATGTGGGAAGGGTTGACCTGATGAAGAAGTTCTCCTTCTTTGAAGTGGACGAGACCAAGACGGAGAGTGTTCTCAAGGCTTTCGACAGATTGACCTGGAACGGCCGTCCTGTGACTGTGGAAGTCGCTTCCGAGGAAGTGCCGTGGGAAGATTCCGCGCCTAAGAGACGCAAGTCTGGCTCTTCATACAGGAAGGACCGTTTCGGAAAGAAACGGAGAAGAAAATAGCCCGTCCGGTTGGTCTGCTTTTTGCTTTTCCCGGAATCCGTTTTCATTCATAAATGATGCAGGCAATTTTTTGAAGATTCCCTAATGCACAAAATATGGACAAACCGATCATATACCAACTTTTGCCCCGCCTCTGGGGCAACACCTGCGAAACCCCTGTGAAGGGCGGCTCCCTTGAGGAGAACGGCACAGGGAAATTCACCGACATAGACTCGGAGAGCCTTGAATATTTCAAATGGCTCGGATGCAGCCACATCTGGTACACAGGAGTCATAAGGCACGCCACCACCGAAACAGGGCAGGGATGTGTGCCTTCATCATCCCAATTTGTGAAAGGCCGTGCCGGATCTCCTTACGCCATTACGGACTATTATGATGTCAATCCCTATCTCGCCACAAATCCGGACCGAAGGATGGATGAGTTTGAGGCTCTTGTCGGGAGGACGCACGAGGCGGGACTGAAGGTGCTCATCGATTTTGTGCCCAACCACGTCTCCCGTGACTACGGCAAGGTGTGCTGCACTCCAGGACATCCGGTTCTTGGGGAGGGGGATGACAAAAGCGTGCACTGGAGCGAGGACAATGATTTCTTCTATTATCCGGGGGAATCCCTG
>JBJEJS010000176.1:0-2741 GCA_051878235.1 Candidatus Cryptobacteroides sp. | reverse complement strand
CAGGACTCTTCTGCCTGCCGGCAAAAATTGTCATCGGCTCATTTCCCGCAGGTATTACAAAGCCGGTTCCGACAGGCGTAAGAATCCTTATGTCTGAAGTCATATCATAGTGTGTTTCTGAAGCCACTTCTGCCCCGTTCACAATCACGGAAGCATCAGAAACGACCTGCTGGAACAGATTTGTCGCCGTGTTCCACCTTTCGGGATACTCTCCAAGCGCAGAAATATCCGTTCCTACCGACCACAGCAGACCGTCAAAGGCATATACTGATTTGCAGAATTTGAGCAAAGTCGGAGTGAACCTCTGGCTGCCCCATTTGTCGCCCTGATCGAATTCCGCGGCAAACATTCCGCAATCGCCGAATGACAGAGCGCCGGAGAAATCCGTCGTCTCCGACCTCTGGTCAAAACGGTCCTTGTCATTGCCGTTAGGCATCATTTCCGTCCAATTTCCATAATGGACGGTAGTACTTCCCGGCGACATATTCCAATCCCAACCCGCACCGAATGCATCATCAGCGACTGGATAGCCGCTGGCGGACCTTCCGCCTTCGTAGATTACCTCGAGCGTGCCGTGGCTCTGATAACGGCCGTACCTATTGGTCTTGTCATAGATTTCACCGCCCCAGAAATTCCTTGTGGGACAACGCATAGTAACCACCCAGTCGTCTTTCCTGTAGACTCCTATCGGACTGTAATTGAACTGATAGAAGCCGTCAGGAGTAATCTGGGCAACTTTCTTGTATTTGTTGGTCTTGAAGAAATAATTGTAATATGAAGCCAGTTCTTCATCTATCGCCTTGCCCTTGACATCGCCTCCGACTGCAATCAGGGTTTCAAACATTTCTGCCGAGAAATTAAGCTCCATTCCGGAGAACGGATGCCTTCCGGCAAGAGAATTTGCGAATGTATGGTTTTTGTCTGTCTTGGAATTGACTGCCATCAGGTAATACGATATGATTGCCTTCTTCATATTTTCGTATGCCTGTTCGCTTATCCTGAAAGATGTCCCGCTCAATATTCCCATATACTGAACCCAAGTACGGTAAGAATACATATAACCATTGTAGTGGCTCTTATGGTGGAATCCTGTACCGTCAGGCTTGAGAATATCGTTGCCGCCGTCAGTGTACTGCGTACAGGCCGAAAGAAAATCGGAAAATGCCTGGACTTCTTCCACGGCCTTCCTGTCGTCAGGATCATAAAGGGCGCAGAGCAGGACATGAGGGATGGCATTGTACAGATAATCTGAGTTGACATTCGCCCTGATATACTCTGCATCCTTATGCATTATGTCAACTTCCAGCAGATTCCTGACGGACGCTATCAGATGAGCTTTGCGTTCATCATCGCAGACACTCAAGGCAGAGAGAAAATCAGCCGGAACCTTCCGTACATCCGTATAATTGCTGTATTTGAATTTCGGGATTGACTCGATGATATTGCCTACATAGAGAAAGTCAAGATAATCATTGAAGTCTTTCATTGAATCACCACCGTTCATTTCAGCTGCAGCCGCCAGAATCCTCACATTCTTTGCAATTTCGCGCATCTGTTGCAGGGTGATATTCTCCTTATTTATCTTCGAGAAGCCGGTCCTGTACGCCATCATTATATTGGAAGCCGTTTCCAGTTCCTTCTGGCTGGCCTTTGGCTTTGGAAGTTTCACCCGGCTTCTCAAAACAGCAAGTTCCTTCTTCTGCGCCTTGAAATCCTGGGCATACAATGATATAATCTGTGACGGAAGAATCATCGCCACACAAAACAAAATCAGCAATATTCTTTTCATATCATATTCTGTTTTACCCCGACACTGGGCTATATCGATTTCAATCGTATAAGCCAGGCCGGAAGGAATCCAAGCCTGTTTTCAAGTTGAGCCTCATAAAGAGACTGCGGCTGGACAGGAGTCACACCGTCTCCCTCATACCATTTCATCTGCGTCTGCAGGAAATTTATCGGGTCGCCGTGGAATCCGACTACCACCGGAGGCAGGAATTTCCATCCCTTGAATCCAATCCGCCACCAGTCGAAGACTCCGGAAGGAGCTGAATTTCCGTCTGCCCCACCTGATTTTTCTGAACACATATTCCATATCACGAGATCGTCCAGATGATTCGGAAGCTGGTTGTAGTCTCCGCCCTGCCTCATCTGGAGGAAACCGCCCTTGCAACAGTCTATGAGCGTTGCCCTCGGCTGAGTTGCGTGGGATTCGAAGCACGCGTCCACACCCCAGTGTATTCGCCATATCACTGCACCCATACTCGGTTTGGACACCCCGCAGGCGTGATACTGTCCGGCCTCCGCCTGATAGGCGCCGCCATCCTTCAAAGGCCCGTTCGTGCGGTCGGTGACAGCCCCGATGAAGACACGGGACGAACCGGCCGAACGCACGGCGGCGTGTCCCCTGTTGCCCTTTATATTAATGGAATAGGCTGAGACATTGGCACAGCCTGTAATAGAGCAAGCCTCACTCACATCGACGAAATCCACATTCCTTATCCACGAATTGACAAGACGGCCGAAACTGACCGGCTTGTATGCCCCGTCATCCTCCCAGGTGCCGTGATGCTTGAAATCATCTTTCGCATTACCGACAAATGTCAGCCCTTCGATACCGACTTCTTCGTAATGATTGAATTTCTGAATGGTCCAGCCGTACTCAGCCTCCACAGCGTGCATCAACGGCTCATAGAATGTAACCTTGTTGCCGTTAATCTTTCGTATCTGATGATAATCCT
>JBJEJS010000175.1:0-2742 GCA_051878235.1 Candidatus Cryptobacteroides sp. | reverse complement strand
CGATCAGCGGAGTAAGAGCTTCTTTTGACAGTTGATACAATTGTATCGGAGTATATTCCGTGTAACTCTTATAACCCAATGCATCTTTTCCTATTGTTGCCAGCAAAGCATCTACCTTTCCGTTCTCAATATGTCCGGCCAAAGTCAGATAAACCTTTCCCAACAAAGCGATTGCCGCCGTCCTGCTTACCCTAGTGAAATCGGAAACTCTTTTCTCCGGAAGGCGGCCTGCCTCTGAAGCCGTCTTCAAATCAGATATAATTGCAGAATAGACCTCACCGATTGCTGCGCGAGGCAGGCTGTTGTCCATTTCATTGAATTCCTCAAGGACCAATGGGACCGGACCCAATGTCTGCACCAGTCTGAAATAACATAAAGCACGCATAAACAGACATTCTCCTTTCACCTCATCCTTCTCAGCATCAGTCATATCCGGAATATCATCCACATTTTTCAAAACGGTATTGAAACAGCTGATCGTCTTGTAATGCTCCGTATACCAGGTATTGATAAAACTCGAAGAAGGTGTGAAGAGATATCTGTGACACCCTTCCTTATCAGTGAGTTCCGTAGTTGACACCTCATCAGTCCCCCATTCTCCTAGCCAGGCGGTCCACTTATTGACATACAATTGGGAAAATTCGGCATATCCTCCCAACAATGCGGCATTTAACGATTTCTTGTTTTCAAAGAAATTCTCTTCAGTAAACCTGTCTACCGGATTCTCATCAAGCCATTTGGTGCAGGCAGTCAATATGATTGACAATAACACTAATATAATATATCTTGTTCTCATATCAAGTATCAATTTAGCCGTTAGAAAGTCACTTTTATTCCACCAGAAATAACCCTGGATTTAGGATAAGCCCACTTGTCAAGTCCCGGACACAGGAAGCGGGCATCTCCTGTAGACATATTGACTTCCGGGTCATAACCGGTGTACTTGGTACAAACATATAGATTCTTACCCGTAACGAAGACGGACAATGCTTTCATCTTTATTTTCTGCAGCCATTGTTTTGGAAAATCGAAAATCAAGGTGACATCATTCAGTCTAAGGAACGATCCGTCTTCGATATAGATATCATATATTGTGCTGTCACTGACCTGTCCTTGAGTCCGTTCATATTCATTTGAATAATTTCCTTCACAGAAAAGTTGCCCCCTATGGTCCGGAGCATCTGCATCATAGTACCACAATGTAGGACACCAACCTCCTGCGGTGGCCGCAAGCTGGTTGTTGTTCAAGTTGTCAGTTTCAAGATAACGCCTTGTCTGATTATAGATTTTATTTCCGATATTATATGTGAAACCGACATTGAGAGTCAACCATTTATAACGGAAAGATGTTGCAAATCCACCTGTCAACAAAGGTTCACCTTGTCCAAGAATAACCCTGTCATCAGCATTAATGATTCCATCATATTTCCCTTCTGCATTAGGCTGGTCTTTTATTTTGCGGTATCCCGGTTTCAGATACGTGTAATATGATTCCGCTATATCTCCAGGTTGCGGGCCAATACCGGCAGCAACGTGTTCTTTATAACTTGCAAATGCATCATCCAGTTCTTTCTGTGACTGCCATATTCCATCTGTCTGATAACCGAACCAGTTGGCCAGAGGCAAACCTTCCTGGATATAATAACTGCCACCTCCTACACCCGTAGAATTGATTTCCCATCCTCTATCTCCGATTTCAATCACCTTGGACTGATTCCTTGAAATGTTGAAGTCAAATGTCCAATTGACATTCTTTTTCTTGATTATATTGGCAAAGAAGGAGAATTCCACACCTTGATTTTGAATTTTTCCCAAATTCTGTATCTGAGAAGAGAAACCTGAATAGGTTGCCAACGGAACATTATAGAGCAAATCCCGTGTAACTTTCCTATATAAATCGATGGAGAAAGTAAAACGACTGTTCATGAACCCCATATCATAGCCGATATTCACTTCAGAAGTTGTCTCCCATTTCAGATTATCATTAGGAAGACTCTGCCGATAGGCTATTATATCCAATGATTCTCCGTCACTGGTATAGACACCGGTACCCATATTGGCCAAGGTCGCATAACTGGTGATTGCCCTCTTTCCGGATTCTCCCCAACCGACACGGATCTTCATATTGGATATGACTTTCACGTGTTTCAGCCATTCCTCCTGATTGATTCTCCAAGCGAATGCAGCAGAAGGGAAATAACCCCACTTATGATTTTTGGAGAAATTGGATGCGCCATCAGCTCTGAATGTTGCCTTAAACAGGTATCTGTCAGCATAATCGTATGTAACCCTGCCATAAAAAGATGCCAACGAAGTCTGCACACAAGTAGATACCGGTATCTGGGGCTCAGTGCCTTTGCCGATTCCATCATCTTTCAGATTCTCAAGGTCGAAATTGTGATTTTCCACTTTCAGCATCCGTGAAGTCGTGCGGTCCAAGGTCGTTCCAACAATAACCCCCAATTTATGTTTTCCCCATTTATTGTCATAACTGAGCATATTTTCGTTGAGAAACCTTTCACTCTCGTTTGTTGTCTTTATCGCTTTTCCGGATTCATTTCGGCCTTGAGAGACGTTGGATGGATAATATTCACTGCGTAACGACCCTGATTTTGTGTAACCTAAGGTGACTGTACCAGTAAGATGTTTGGTAAACTTCACCTCTATGACATTGTTGGTGTTGAAGTTATATGATGTGGTCTTATCCACTATAATCTGAGCCTGCTGGATAGGGTTGATTAC
>JBJEJS010000174.1:0-2746 GCA_051878235.1 Candidatus Cryptobacteroides sp. | reverse complement strand
CCCTTCCGGTCTCCTGCCTGGTCAGTTCCTCGGCAATGGCATATTTGTGGACTTCACGGAAATCCGGGACTTCCCTGTCCGAAAGGGAATCCGAAGGGGTCTTCACAAGGAGGTTGCCCCGATAGGTCTTCGCGCTGAATACAAGGGTGTCGCCAGAAGGGGAGAAGGCGAAGTCATCCGCACCGTAACGGTTTGAGGTCAGGGCGAGCACCTTGCCTGACGCAGGGTCAAGGCTGTAGAGTTCCATCACCCCTGTCCTGTCACAGGAGAAGGCCAGGGAGCCGCAGGACACCTTCAGGTTTCTGACGATTGCCCTCACAGGCTCAAGCACAGTGTCCCATATACCATTATTATATATATAAATCCCGAATCCATCATCCGAAACCGCCGACGCGGCGACAGTCTCTCCGTCCAGAAAAGCGCATTCAACCAACTGGAGCGAATCGGGGGCCATCACCGTCAGGACCTTCCGCCCTGTCGGAGCCTCGAGGAAGACCAGCCCCGTGCGGGTGTCATCCGTGTATTCCACAGCGCAGACTGTCTTTCCGTCAGGGGATACGGCAGGATGGAAAAGCCTCCCGTCCTTTGTCAGGTCGTATGCGCGGGACTTTGCCGTGTCATAGAATCTGATTCTGGAATTGACTTTCTGTGACCACCTTATGTCGGAGACAGGCTCACTCCAATAGATCCTGCCTGAGGTCGCGTCCCAGGAGAGTTTCTTTACCTCCGAAGAAAATGCCCTGACATATTTCTCCTTGCCTGACAGGTCAGTCCTGACCAGTGCTGACGGACGGGTAAGGGAGTTTTTGACAGTCCAGAACTCCTGTCCGACGGCGCAGGTTGCGGAATATCTGGTGTAGAATCTCGGCTCAGGAGTCATCGGAACGGTCCCGATGAAAGGCTTGCGCGCCTCTATGTCCTTCCTCCAGATGCGGTTGAGGGTGTCGGCAATCTCCACGAAAGCCTTCCTGATCGGTCTTCCCGCCGTGTGCCTCAGTGTGGTCTCGAAACCGAGAATGTCGTAAGGCCTCTTGGATATGTGGTGGAAATGACGGCCGACAAAATCATCCACCCCGTAAAGGAAGCGGATTCCTCCGAACATCAGATAGCCTGCCGCATAGTAGGACGGGGTGTAGTTCTTCTGGGAGCCGAACCTCCATTTGTTCCAGTTGCGGAAATCCCCCTGGTCAAAGGCAATCATATAGTAGTTCAGGAAGTCGGCGGTCCTGCCCCTTCCTCCACAGGTGAGGGCGGTCTCGGCGATGACGGCATCCCCCTCAAGCATCTCCTCAGGAGGATACAGACCGATGACAAGCCCGTTGAACATCTCCCCGAAGATGTAGTTGAACGGCCTGAAGATTCCGCTCAGACCGGTCTGCATCTGTGCCACATGACGGGATTCGTGGATGACAAGGCTTTTCTGCCAGGGGATGAAATCGGAGGCATAGGCATCGGGAGAAGTGTAGAGGTCCATCCTTTTCGGAGCCCAGGCGACAGAGCCGTTGGACCTTGCGGTATAGGCGTGCAGGATTACAGGAATCTTTCCGTGAGTGAGTTCCCCGGGGATGTAGCCCGCAGTCGCCCCGACAGCAGTCCTGTACTTCTCAAGGGTCCTGCCGTACTCCCTTGCAGTAGAGTCCATTCCTGCAGGATAGACAATACGGAAATGCTCCGTGCTTGTGCTGTACCATTTCAGACTTGCGGGATTGTCGCCTGCCTGATAGAACTGCGCCCTGCACAAAACAGGGGCCAGGGACAACAGGACGGCAAAAAGCAATCTCCTGAGGGAGACGGGGAAGACCGGGGATATGATTCTTGTCAAGTTCGTCATCTGTTAAAAAAATGTTACAACTCCTGTAACTCGGGGACAAATCTAATTATTTTTTGTAATCTTGCATTCCATTTATTACAACAACTTGTCACCTATGCATATAGTTTTGCTCGTTTTCACTCTTATCGGTGCACTGGGTATGTTCCTTTACGGAATGACCCTGATGAGTGAAAGTCTCCAGAAGGTAGCCGGTGACCGTCTGCGCTCCTTCCTCGCCTCAATGACCTCGAATCCGTTCAAAAGGGTCCTCACAGGTACAGCCATAACCGCCCTTGTGCAGTCCTCCTCCGCGACGACCATTATGGTGGTCAGTTTCGTGAATGCCGGCCTGCTCTCCCTCGCAAACGCCATCGGCGTGATTATGGGAGCGAACATCGGAACAACGCTGACGGCCTGGATCACCGCCCTCGGATTCTCGGTTGACATTGCCATCTTCTCCGTGCCCCTGATGGCGTTGGGATTCATCCTGACCTCCTCAAAGGACACCAAGAAAAAGAACATCGGCGGCTTCGTGATAGGCTTCGCAATAATGTTCCTCGGACTTTCATTCATGAAGCAGTCCGCAGGGGAACTCCTCTCCAACAAGGAGGCGATAATGTCATTCCTGAGCCACTTCACAGGCTTCGGCTTCGGCTCAGTCCTGATTTTCCTCGCTGTGGGAACAGTCCTCACCATAGTCCTCCAGGCATCCAGCGCGACGATGGCGATCACAATGCTTCTTGCCACCTCAGGGCTCATCGGCTTTGACCTTGCCGCCGCAATGGTCCTCGGAGAGAACATAGGAACGACAATCACGGCGAATATGGCCGCCTCCGTAGGAAACACCTCCGCAAAGAGGGCAGCAAGGGCGCACACCGTCTTCAATGTCTTCGGAGTGACCTGGGTCCTCATACTTTTCCACCCGTTCCTCAAACT
>JBJEJS010000173.1:0-2758 GCA_051878235.1 Candidatus Cryptobacteroides sp. | reverse complement strand
ACCTTGCCTATTTCTCCGCATCTATGGACGAGTGTGTAATCTCGACAAGGATCACCGGCCTGATGCCGGAGACGGAATATAATTTTTACGCCAAGGTCTGCAACGGGAAAAATGAAATCCGCACAAGGCTTGTGCGCTTCAAGACTTCTGCAGAAGGGACTTCAGGGACAGTACCGTCTCCGAGTGAGCCGGAAGACCCTGCTGACCCGTCTCCTGAAGACCCTCCGGTTGACCCCGACACACCTGAAGAGCCGGTTGAGCCTGACACTCCCGATGAGCCGGACACTCCTGAAAATCCTGATGAGGAAGACCCTCTCCTGCCTCCTCCTGACGGAGTGGGAATAACTGTCAGTGACGGGAATTTCCTGAAATTCCTGCTTGGATTGTGCGATGTCAATTCTGACGGAAAGATTGTTAATGATGAGACAAACGGAGTTGAAGAGATGGTTTTCTGCACCGACAACATCCGGACTCTTGACGGGATTCAATATTTCTCTGATTTGAAGACCCTTGACTGCCGCGGTACAGTGTGGAACGGACAACTCACAAGCCTTGCCTTGAATCAGAACACCTCATTGGAGACCTTGAATTGCAGTTATAACCGGATTTCCTCCATCCTCCTGCCGTCATCCTTGACGGAATTGGACTGCCGTTTCAACTCATTCGGGACTGTGGATTTCAAAAATGCGGTCCATCTGAAGAAACTGAACTGCAAGGGATGCGGAATAACTGACCTTGACTTGTCCGCTTTGAACGACCTTGAAGAGTTGACCGCAGGCCTGAACTCTTTCAAGACTCTTGACGTGTCGTTGAACTTGTCCCTGAAATACCTTGACCTTGAGGACTCTCCTGATCTGGAAGTGCTCTATGTGGCAAGGGGACAAAAGATACAGGAATTGTATGTGGAAAACAGTGTTGAAATCAAATATAAAGAATAAATATGTCATCTTCGATTGTCATTCCTGAATTGAATTATCTCCTGCAACTTGTTGAACGGCAGTATGGAAGGAAACTGTCAAGCACGACTGATTTCGAGTCCCTTTCTGTAATTATCGAAAAAGAGACAGGGGAGTTGCTTTCGTCATCGACTTTGAAGCGTCTGTACGGCTATGTCACTTTGAAGCCTGTCCCGAGAAAAGCCACTCTGGACATACTCTCGAAATTTGTCGGGAAACACAATTATGAGGACTTCTGTACAGACCTCAAGGAGAATCCGGTCTTCAACTCCACCTTCTTCAGTTCCAAAATTGTCTATTCTTCCGAACTAGAGGTCTCACAGCACCTCAGGATAGGGTGGATGCCTGACAGGGTCATCCTGTTGAAGTACCTTGGAGATATGTTGTACGAAGTGATTGAGTCCTACAATTCAAAGCTTCTCCGCGGAGACCGTTTTGAACAGGTCAGTTTTATGATGGGCTATCCGCTGTACATCTCCAGAATACTCCGTGACGGTGAATACACTCCGGCATATCTGGCAGGAATGAACGGCGGACTGAATCTTCTTGAAATTGAATAGTCAGAGTGAGCCGGAGTCTTCAAGGAGGTCGGTGGCCTGCCGGAAGATTTTGTCAATGGTCTCGCTGTCAACATAGTCTTCTTCCGTTTCAGTCCGGTGGGTGCTTGAGAACACTATTGCAAGGACTGCCAGGACGGTGGCCAGGGAAACGGCAATCACGATGGGCGGAACAGATGAAGGCTTGAAAAGCGCCTGCTCAAGATGAGGAATGTCCTTGTAGCGTTTGCCGGAATCTTTTCTTGTGCATTTCGCCGCAACTCTGGAGTATTTCCTGCGTCCTGACATCTCAGAGAGGATCACGCCGAGGGAATAGATGTCGCTGCGGAAGTCGGAGGGCTTACATTCAATCTGTTCGGGGGAAGCGTAAACTGCTGTGCCCGCGTTGCCTTTCAGAATGAAATGCGAGTCGGAGTCCGAGAGGGAAAAGTCAATCAGTTTCACATTCAGACCGTTTCTCGTGATGAGAATGTTCGATGGCTTCAAGTCCCTGTGCAGCACCTGCTTGAGATGGATGAAACGCACTGCGTCAAGAATCTGGGAGGCAATCTTGTCACAGAGTTCGTCATCGCTTTTGCACAACGGGAGCATTTCTTCAAGGGTGCATCCGTCAATCCATTCCATCTCAATGCATTCGCCTATTTCCGGAAGGACTGTGAGGCTGTAGTATTCCCTGATGTTCGGATGATTGAGGCTGCGGCCGATCTGGAATTCCTTCCTCAGGATTTCCCCATACAAAGGATTGTCACGAAATTCATTCCTGATGGCTTTCAGGACTACAATCCTCCCGGCCTTGGAATATTTGTAGAGCGCAAACGGACCTTTTCCCTGCGGATTGATTAAATCCATTCCGACCGGAGTGTCCTCGAAAGGGTTTCCTCCGTCCGGATCAAAGAATCCTGAAATGGCCGTTCCGTTCATTATAAATAATAAATCTCACAAATTTAAGAAATATATGTTAATTTTGTAATACTGAATCTATATAATAAGGTTATATATAATATATATGAGATGTCTCCTGACCATATTTGTCCTTTTTCTGCTGAATCCCTTCAGCGGAAACTCTACGGCATTGCCTGTGGAGAAGGATTGGGACAGGATTCTCGACAAATATGAGTCATTGTGTGATGAGTGCGCGGATTTGAAACTGCGTGCCGAGGCAGGGGAGAGGGTGTCAAGGTCGTCCTTCAACAAACTTGTTTCGGCATTGAGGGAACTCAGGCAGGAACTTCGGGACGGATCAGG
>JBJEJS010000172.1:0-2789 GCA_051878235.1 Candidatus Cryptobacteroides sp. | reverse complement strand
AAAGGTCAATATGCAGAAATATTTTTGGGATTTTTCAGAAATTCGCCGAATGTGTGTCCGACAAAGTTCCCGATCACAATATCCGCATACTTCCCCACCGTCTCCGCGTCATTCGAGGTCGTCAGCCCAACAACTCTTGCCCCTGAACTTCTTGCAGCCTTCAGCCCGTTGACTGAATCCTCGAAAATCACAGTATGCCCTGCATCAGAGCCAAGTTTCCGCATACCTTTCAAGAAACACTCCGGAGAAGGCTTTGACTGTGTAAAATCCTCACTGGTAAGTATATAATCAAACTTTTCCTTAAAATCCGGATGGTGTCTGTAAACATTATCCATCTTCACCCTGTTCGAACTTGTGACAACGGCACAGCGGATTCCCGTTTCACGTAAAGAATCAATGAACTCCTCCGCCCCCGGCACGTAATCATAATTCATATTCTCCTCAAAATCATCAAGATATCCTATCACATCACGACGGTCCGCAGCAGAGAAATGCTCGTTCAGAATCCACTCGAGCGTCTGGCCCTTGATAGCGATGCCGAAATCTCGCACTTTCCCGTATTTTTCGCCGATACGGTTCCAGAGCACCGTATATTGACTCTCTGTGTCGAGTATCACACCGTCAAGGTCAAACAATGCTATATATTCCATATTTCGTAAATAAATATATTAACAACAGTAAATATTTCATATTCCGTAAATTATATTTCCATTTACGAAATATAGGATCATCTTGGGGCGGCAAATTTACTAAATTTGCGCCAATTTAGAAAATATGGTAAATTTGCAGGATTTGTTATCAACGGGATATGTATTTTTCTAAAAATGACGACACTATCTGCGCGCCTGCGACAATAGCGGGCACAGGCGCAATTTCAATAATAAGGGTCAGCGGGAAGGACGCGCTCACCATTGCAGACAAGGTAATACATTGCAGGAGAGGGACTTTGTCGGAGGCTTCAGGCTATACAATCAAATTCGGCACAGTCTCCGGCGGGGACGGCAGATTGATTGACGAGGTGCTGGTCAGCGTCTTCAAGGCACCACATTCCTACACGGGTGAGAATTCTGTGGAAATCTCCTGCCACGCCTCTTCATACATAGTCTCAAGGCTTGTCGGACTTCTGATTGAAGCCGGAGCCCGCGCCGCAGAACCGGGTGAATTCACGCAGAGGGCCTTCCTGAACGGCAAAATGGACCTCGCCCAGGCAGAAGCCGTTGCGGATGTCATCGCATCACAGAACGCCGCAGCCCACCGCATCGCGTTCACCCAGATGAAAGGCGGTTTCTCAAAAGAACTGCAGACAATGAGGGACTCCCTTCTGGAGATTGTCACCCTGATGGAACTTGAACTGGATTTCAGCGAGGAAGATGTCGAATTTGCCGACAGGACGCGCCTGAAGTCATTGCTGGACGGCTCTTTGGCACACATATCCCGCCTGATAGACTCCTTCAGGGCAGGCAACGCAATCAAAAACGGAGTGCCCACAGCAATCGCAGGAGCGACAAACACAGGCAAAAGCACCCTGCTTAACGCCCTGCTCGGTGAGGACCGCGCGATAGTTTCCGACATACACGGCACAACACGCGACACCATCGAGGAAACTCTTGACATAGACGGTGTCCTCTTCCGCTTCATCGACACGGCAGGCCTGCGCGAAACCGACGAGACCGTTGAGAAAATCGGCATCGAAAGGACAATGAAGAAGATTTCCGACGCATCGGTCGTGCTTGCAATGACTGACGCGGCCCGGCCGCAGGACGAGGCTCTGGAATCACTCGAAACGGTCCTCTCAAAGGTCGATCCGGCCGTGCAGAAAGTGATGATTCTGGTGAACAAACGCGACGCAGTGCCCGCCGAAGATTTCCAAAACAGGCTGAACAGCATTGTTTCATTCCTTGAAAATAAAGGACTCAAGGCGGTATCCCAGGAAACCTGCCGCTTTGATGGAAATGCCTGCATAAAAGATGCGGCAGATTGTGAAGCGCCTTCGGCCGGTGGACACGGACAAGACATTGAGGATTCTCCAGAAACAGTCCTGCATCACGGAACGCTCAAAGATGTTGACGGGAATGGACATTACTCAGAGGGCGGATGCCTATGCGCCGCACACTCCCCTGCCGATGGAGTCCCGGGTAATCATCCGGACAACTCGCCCGCTCCTCTTGGCTGTCTCTCTGGGCTTGCAGATAGGACTCCGGATAACCATCCGGACAATTTGCCCGCTCCTCTTAGCTGTCTTTCTGGGCTTGCAGATAGGACTCCGGATAACCATCCGGATAACTTGCCCACTCCTCTCGGCTGTTTCTCTGGGCCGGCGGATAGTATCCCGGATAATCATCCAGACAACTCGCCCGCTCCTCTTGGCTGTCTCTCTGGGCTTGCAGATAGGACTCCGGATAATCATCCGGATAACGGCAAAGTGACAGTGATAGGACTGTCAGCCAAAACAGGCGAAGGAACCGACATCCTGAAGTCCCTCCTCGCCTCCTCCCAGAAGGACCTCCTGAGCGACCCGTCCGCCACCCTCGTGACAAACACCCGCCATCTGGAAGCCCTCTCCAACGCCCGCTCAGCCCTTGAGCGTGTCCGCACAAGCCTTGACACCTCCCTCCCGACCGACCTGATCTCCCAGGACCTCCGCGAAGCCCTCCACCACCTCGGCACCATCACCGGCGAAATCTCAACAGACGAAGTTCTGGGGAGAATTTTTGCGGGGTTTTGCATCGGGAAATAAGAAACAAAACAACAAGCAACGCAACGAAACGCCAAGAAACAAACTAATCCCC
>JBJEJS010000171.1:0-2792 GCA_051878235.1 Candidatus Cryptobacteroides sp. | reverse complement strand
CATCAGGAGAATCCCCGAGAGGATAGGCGCTGCGTGAGTATGCGAAGTCAGAAGATACCCACATAGCCTGAAGTCCCTCTTCGGAAGCGTCCCACAAGGCATTGTCAATCTCACTCGCCCCGACAGGATCCTGGGCCTCCACAAACACATTTCCGGCACCGCCGGAGCACGACCACGCAAAGGCGGCCGCAAGGAAAAGGATGGAAATTTTTCTCATATATAGTGTCAATTATGTAATCCTGTGCAAATCTATGAAAAATATCCGTTTTCCCCATCCGTATCCCTGTTCAAAAGAGATTATCCGTACAATTTTGCCATATCTTCCCTTTATGGCTTGATTTATGCGGAATTCCCGAAGGCTCTGACAGAGTCGTGAAATCACAGAAAACAATAAAACTCAATATTATGGACAAAGGTAAGTTCTACAGCGGTCTGGCAATAATGGTCGGCCTGATCGTCCTCGGGGCAATGCTTCCGAAAGCGGTGAGCGAATTCCGCTCCTATGACCGTACAGTCAATGTGAAAGGACTCTGCGAGAAGGAGGTCAAGGCGGACAAGGTCATCTGGCCGGTGAGTTACAAGGTGATAGCCGACGACATCCAGTCAATCTATTCACAGATAGCAAAAAACAACTCTGCCATAATCGGATTCCTGAAGTCAGGAGGAATTTCCGAGGATGAGATAACAGTCTCTGTCCCTGTGGTTTCCGACAAGTATGCCAGTGAATACGGCAACAACGACAGGACATACCGCTACATCGCCTCGAATGTCGTCACCGTCTGCACGGACAAGGTGGACGAAGTTCTGAGCCTGATGGAAAGGCAGCCCGAACTTCTCAAACAGGGGATTGTCACAAACGGGAACGCTTGGGAAAACCAGGTTGAGTTCAAATATGAAGGTCTGAACGACATCAAGCCCGAGATGATTGAAGAGGCGACAAGGAACGCCCGCGAGGCGGCACAGAAATTCGCCAAGGACTCGGAAAGCCGTCTCGGAAAAATCAAGACTGCAAGCCAGGGGACATTCTCGATTGAGAACCGCGACAGCAACACCCCGTACATCAAGAAGGTGCGTGTCGTCTCCTCAGTCACTTATTACCTTAAAAACTGATGTTCAACGGCGCCCAAGCCATCTGCGGACAGGGCGGTCATAGAGGCGCGATGCGGTGTATGCCGTAAGAATGCAGACGACAAAGACACCCAAGGCAATATGCCATACATCGGAGAAAGAAAGCCCGTTGTTCCAGACATAGGCATAAAACAAATACATAAAAGGATAATGTATTATATATAAGGGATATGATATTTCTCCGACGAAAGAACATATTTTCGAAGACACCTTTCCGTCTGCGGAGCCGCCGGCTCCGACAAGGACGAGCGTCGGGAAGACGGCGAGGATACAGAGAATATCATATATACCGTTAATCCAAGGCATATTTTCTCCTCCGAGATAAGGTACTGAAAGGAGGGAGACTATCATAAGGGCGCAAATCCAGAATGCGCCCTTTATGTTGATTTTCCGATAGTTGCGGGACAGCAGGAGACCTGCGGAGAAGGAGAAGGACATCCTGAGGAAGCCTCCGATGAAATTGTTGCCTGCAAGGGTCCAGCCCACACCGATGTTCCAGTATCCCGAGCCGTTCAGCAGAATGAAGGCGGCAAGTGAGGCTCCGCACAGGGCCGTGAATGCCGTGAGCCATTTTGTCGGAAGGCGGCGGAGGAAAAGCACATACATAATGTTCCCTATGTACTCGAAGAAGAGGGACCAGGACGGACCGTTCAGAGGGAACATCTCACCATTGCCCCTGACATCGGCGGCAGTTCCCGGAAAAACGGGCAACATCAACATTCCCAGCACCATAGCCACAACCAGCATTCCGGAGGACACCTGTGTCCCGTCCCATCTGACGCTGCCCTGGATGAGGAAGGCGATGACTCCGAGGATTGTCCCGAGGATGACCAGAGGATGCAGACGGACTATTCTGCGGCGGAAGAAATCTTTGATTTTCATTGACTTCCACCTGTCGTCGTATGCATATCCGATTACAAAGCCTGAGAGGACGAAGAAAAAGTCGACCGCCAGATAGCCGTGATTGAATTTCTGGTCGGCAGGGCTTGTGGCGAAAGTTTCGGAAAAATGATAGAAGATGACCATAAGTGCAGCCACTCCCCTGAGTCCGCCCAAAAGGATATAATGTTTTTTCTGATTCATCGGTTGTCGGAAGCGACGGATGCTTTATGTTATGGAATTGGGAATACCCGATTGAGCCAGCTATGGGAGTCGAACCCACGACCTTCGCGTTACGAATGCGATGCTCTACCAACTAAGCTAAACTGGCTTTGAAACTCCTTCAGGGCATCCTGCAGGACAACTGCCCCGTCAAACAGAATGTTATTTTCCCAAAGGGACTGCAAAGATAGTTATTTTTTCTATATTCGCACCAAAATTTTTTAATTGTATTTTCAAAGCACAATTTTAACCGTCATTTCGGGCTAAGCCGGGAAATCTTATGGAGCATTCAGACATAATAATAATCGGTGCGGGAGCCGCAGGGCTGATGGCCGCTGTCGGGGCGGCAGGAAAGGGCTCCGGAAGCGTGACCGTGCTGGAGAAGATGCCGAGGCCGGGCAGGAAAATAATGATAACGGGAAAGGGGCGATGCAATTTCACCAATGTGAAGGACTGGAACGATTTTTCCCGCCACATACATCCCAAGCCTAACCTTCTGAAACCCTCATTCTACAATCTCACTCCGGCGGCCTTAGGGGAATTCCTCAACAGGAACGGGCTTG
>JBJEJS010000170.1:0-2798 GCA_051878235.1 Candidatus Cryptobacteroides sp. | reverse complement strand
CATAACTCCTGACCACCTCGACAGGTATGACCACAATATGGAGAACTATGTCAAGGCGAAGTTCAGGATTACCCGCAATATGGACAGGGAGGACTGCTTCATCTTCTGCTCCGACGACGAGATCACCATCAGGCACCTCGACAAGATCGTCGTGAAGGCAAAGATGCTTCCGTTCACCCAGAAGAAGGAGGTCAGCCAGGGCGCATATCTGAAGGACGACAGGATGATCGTCAAGGTCGGGGACGACCAGTGCGATATGTTCATCAGGGAACTCGCCCTCGGAGGCAGGCACAATGTATATAACTCGATGGCGGCGGCGATTGCCGGCAAGGTGATGAACATCGACAACGAGAACATCCGCAAAAGCCTATCGACATTCCAGGCTGTCGAGCACCGTCTTGAGAAGGTTATGAGCATCGGGGATGTGCTGTACATCAACGACTCAAAGGCGACCAATGTCGATGCCGCCTGGTACGCCCTCGAATGTCAGACCCGTCCTGTGGTCTGGATTGTGGGAGGCACGGACAAGGGCAACGATTACAGCCCGCTCATAGAACTTGCGCGGGAGAAGGTCAAGGCAATGGTGTGTATGGGAGTTGACAACCGCAAGTTCCACGAGTCTTTCGAAGGGGTTGTGGAGAACATCACGGACGCGCTCTCGGCAGAGGAGGCGGTAAAGAAGGCAAGCAGGTTTGCCGAGGCGGGAGATGTCGTCCTGCTGTCACCTTGCTGCGCAAGTTTCGACCTGTTCAAAAACTACGAGGACAGGGGACGCAAGTTCAAGGAGGCGGTACGCAATCTGTAAAACGGGGACAAGAAGATGGGCACAGCAAAAACAAAGAGTAAAGGTATCTGGTCCTGGATAGACAACATCCAGGGGGACAAGGTGATCTGGATGATAGCCATCCTGCTGATCCTGTTCTCCTGCATCACCGTTTTCTCCTCCACCTCAACCCTCGTGAACGACAAGGTGTCCCGTCTTGACATCTTCGCCGAGCAGATGCAGGTTGTCCTCATCGGATTGGCGGTCATCTTCATCTGCTATTTCATCCCGAAGATCTGGATATTCCGCTTCTTCTCACAGTTCGGTTTCCTTGTCTCCTTCGTGCTGCTGATGCTGCTTGTGCTGGGAATCGGCGTGGACACAAGGAACGGCGCCACAAGGGCCCTGTCCGTCGGAGGACTTCAGTTGAATGTCTATGAGGTGGTCAAGGTGGCGATGGTGATGTACCTTGCCTGGGCTTCAAACGCCAATGCCACCAAATCCTTCACCATAGCGGACAAACTGTCCAGATTCAAGAATTTCAAATGGCTGAAGAAGCCTTTCGCACAAAGGGTCATCTACATCTATGCTCCGATACTTATCGTAATGGCGCTTGAAATCCAGGGAGCATTTTCCAGTACGGCAATCATAGCCGTCGTAATGGTGATGACGGTCCTTCTCGGAGGTGTTCCGTTCAAGGAGTTCTTTATGATCGGACTCGCCGCACTTGCCGCACTGATACTCGGCTACGGGGTTTACAAAGCAACCGGCTGGGAACTGCTCAAAAGGTATGCGACCGTTGAACAGAGGGTTGACGAATGGCTTAACGGCAGCAAGAAGAAGACCCTGAATGAGATGAACCCCAATTCTGCAGAATATGAGACAGCAAAGGACGGGCTGCTCCAGACCGAGGGTGCGATGATGGCAATCAAAGAGGGCGGCTTTACCGGCAAAGGTCCCGGACGGAGCACCTACAAATACACCGTGCCCCTCATCTTCAGCGACTATATGTTCAGTTTCATCCTCGAGGAGTACGGAATCCTGTTCGGAGCCATTCCGCTGCTGATACTCTACCTGAGCCTTCTTGCGCGTGGGTCCATAATAGTGAGGAACTGTGACAATGTCTTCGCTAAGACATCCGTCGGAGGACTTTGTCTGCTGATCTCGTTCCAGGCAGTTGTGCATATGATGATCAATGTCGGGCTTCTGCCGTCCACAGGACAGACTCTGCCGATGATAAGCGAAGGCAAGGGGTCCTTCCTGATGTTCTGTCTCGCATTCGGCATAATCCTGTCAATCAGCAAAATGGCGAAGAGGAAGGTTGAGATGGAAGCGGCTGCGGCAGATCCGCTGGTGGCCAGGGACGAGGTGAAGGAGAGCCTTAACGACCTTGACGCCCTGGAATCCATCGACAGTTGACAGGGACATTTCAAGAATCCGCATTTTAATGACGGGAATATATGGAAAGATATAAGGCATTAAAAGTTATTATCAGCGGAGGCGGCACGGGAGGACACATTTTCCCGGCTGTCTCCATTGCCGACAAATTGAGGGAGGTCAATCCGCAGACGGAAATCCTTTTCGTGGGTGCTGAGGGCAGGATGGAGATGGAGAAAGTTCCTGCGGCCGGCTACAGGATCATCGGGCTTCCTGTTGCGGGGCTTCAGAGGAGACTTACCCTCAGCAATCTTGCCCTGCCGTTCAAAATGTACAGGAGCATATCCCGCGCGGGGAAAATCATAGACGAGTTCAAGCCTGACATAGCCGTAGGGGTCGGAGGATATGCCAGTGCCCCCCTGCTCTGGAAGGCTTCCCGCAAAGGTGTTCCGACCCTTATCCAGGAGCAGAACGGATTCGCAGGGCTGACAAACAGGATTCTCGGGAAAAAGGCTGGGAGCATCTGCGTGGCATACGAAGGGATGGAGAGGTTTTTCCCCGCCGACAGGATCGTCCTGACGGGAAACCCGATCCGCAAAGGAATAGGGCCCGCAACTGAGGCAGTCAGGAAAGAAGCCTTTGGGCATTACGGACTTGA
>JBJEJS010000169.1:0-2802 GCA_051878235.1 Candidatus Cryptobacteroides sp. | reverse complement strand
AACCTGACGGAAATGCCTGTGAGGGATTTTGTCGAGTGGGCTGACTTCCTTTCCTCGCTGACTTTTGTGGACGGGAGCAGGATCGGTGTGGAGGGCTTCTCTTTCGGGGGCACGATGACCGCGATGCTTCTGATGAGGGCTTCCGACCGTTTCCGCTGCGGGGTCGCAGGAGGGGGTGTGTATGACTGGATGCTTTACGATTCGCATTACACAGAGCGTTTTATGAGCACTCCGCAGTTGAATCCTGAGGGATATGCCGCTGCGTGCGCGCTGAATTATGTGGAGAGTTATCCCGCAACCTATGGCGGGGATGTCCCTGTGATGCTGAAACTGACGCACGGGACAGGCGATGACAATGTGCATTTCCAGAACACCCTACAACTGATTGACAGTCTGCAGAAATACGGGAAGAAGTTCGACTTTATGATATATCCTGACGGGATGCACGGTTACAGCGGCTATCAGGACGCCCATTTCGAGGCTGCCAACCGTGAGTTCTGGCGTTATTGGCTGCTTACCAGATGAATGATTATATGATCCCGACTTCCAGTAAGGAGGTCCAGGCATTGGGTTGGGATTACATCGATGTGATCCTTTTCAGCGGCGACGCATTCATTGACCACCCCTCTTTCGGGACTGCCGTCATCGCAAGGTGGCTTCAGAAAAACGGTTATCGGGTGGCTGTCGTGCCGCAGCCCAACTGGAGGGACGATCTGCGCGATTTCAAGAAACTGGGTGCCCCGAGACTGTATTTCGGGGTCAATGCGGGGGCTATGGACTCGATGGTGAACCATTACACCGCCTCCAAACGCCTCCGCAGCGATGATGCCTACACTCCTGAAGGAAGGGCGGGGCAGAGGCCTGACTATGCCGTCACTGTATATACGCAAATCCTCAAAAGGCTCTGGCCGGATGTCCCGGTGGTAATCGGCGGAATCGAGGCTTCCCTCCGCAGGCTGACCCATTACGACTACTGGAAGGACTGCCTTCTGCCTTCCGTGCTGATTCCGAGCGGGGCGGACTATCTCTGCTACGGGATGGGGGAGAGGCCTATGCTTGAACTCACAAAGGCGATTGAGGCGGGACGGAACATTTCGGACATCAGGAAAATAAGCCAGATCGCCTTTTACTGTGACGGGCGCTGCAGGGTGAAGGATGCCCTTTTCCTGCATTCCTTCGAGTGCTGCCTCAAGGACAAGAAGGCTTTTGCAGAGAATTTCCATCTCATCGAGACCTGCGCCAATATGATGGAGCCTCCTGTGATTGTGGAGCCTGTCGGGAAAGGCTATGTGCAGGTCAATCCGCCTTATCCTCCTGCGACTGAACAGCAGATGGATTCGTTCTGGGACCTGCCTTTCACAAAACTTCCGCATCCGCGCTACAAAGGCAAGAGGATTCCGGCCTACGATATGATAAAGTTCTCGGTCAACACCCATCGGGGATGTTTCGGAGGCTGTAATTTCTGCACGATTGCGGCCCATCAGGGCAAGTTCATCCAGTCCCGCAGCGAGGAGTCCATCCTCAAGGAAATAGCCGCATTGAACAACCTACCCGGCTTTGCGGGGAACATCTCGGATGTGGGCGCACCGACGGCTAATATGTACGGGATGCGCGGAAAGGACTCCGCCCTGTGTTCGAAATGCCGCAGGAAATCCTGCCTGTTCCCCTCTCCGTGCCCGAATATGGACCGTTCACACGAAAGGCTCCTCGCCCTGTACGACAGAATCGCCAAGGTCAAGGGCATAAGGCACGCCTACATCGGCAGCGGCATAAGGTATGACCTGTTCCTGAACGAGAAGGGCTTTGTGGACAAGAGTTCTTATCCGTATTTGAAAGCCCTTGTGCTGGACCACACCTCAGGCCGTCTGAAAGTCGCTCCTGAGCATACGGAGGACTCTGTCCTGAAACTGATGGCAAAGCCGTCGTTCAAACTTTTCGGCAGGCTCCGCCTTGAGTTCGACAATATCGTAAGGAATTCCTCCCGCAAATGCGAACTTGTGCCTTATTTCATCTCGGGCCACCCGGGGTGCGGTATGAGGGAGATGGAGAAACTGTCGAAGAATCCCGCACTCAAGGGACTGTATATGGACCAGGTGCAGGATTTCACCCCGACCCCGATGACCACATCCTCCGTGATGTTCTACACGGGTCTTGACCCGAAGAATCTCCAGAAGGTCTTCGTCGAGCGCGACATCCAGCGCAAACGCGAGCAGAAGTCGTTCTTTTTCAGGAAATAACAACCAGCCTATCAACCTATGTTAACAGAATCACCATCCGCAGTGCAACTATTTGAATTGTTGTTCACCCGTCAGAGGCAGGTTTATGTCAATCTTGCTAGGAGCATCGTACGCGATGACTGCATTGCTGAAGACATTGTCAGCGACACTTTCAGTTATGTCTGGGAGAATCGGGAGAAACTGAAAGTCGATGACTATGTTGACTATCTGTTCATTGCAGTCAAAACCAACTGCCTTGACTACAGACGCTCGACTGCGAGGCATCAGGAAATCCACGACAGGATTGCCCGAAGGGAGCAGGGGTTGATGGAATATTACTCGAGGGCTATTGAAAGTTGCAACCCGTCCGGAGTGTATGAAAGAGAGATTCTGGAAATCGTGATGAAGGAACTGGACAAAATGCCCCGGGAAACACGGGAGGTCTTCATCAAGAAGAAATTCGAAGGCAAGTCCTACAAGGACATTTCGGATGAGACGGGAATGACTGCATCCCAGATTGACAACAGGCTCCGTTGTACGAACCCCTGCCGGGGAGCGTCAGCTAGAGCTGCCGATTGTTTGATGC
>JBJEJS010000168.1:0-2807 GCA_051878235.1 Candidatus Cryptobacteroides sp. | reverse complement strand
AACCAATAGACTTTTTAATGTTAAACCGTCCAACTTTTGGGGGGCACATCACATTCAGCTGCCCTATTCTTATTCTACTATGGATTTTCAGTCATTCCCGACCTGATCGGGAATCTTCCCGCAGATGCCCGGTCAAAGTCGGGTATAACGAGAATTCCACATTGTTGAAATCCTATAAAAGATTGAGTTCAAGGCGTCGATTGAAGTCAAATACCGCAGCAACCTAAGGGTTGTGAGGATTTTGACGAACGCGACAATGAAGAAATCAACTTTTATATGACTTCAAAGCCTACCTGCCGTTGGCTACGATTTCGTTATACTTGGTGTATGCATCGGCATACTTCTGGTCCTTCTCGCGGAAACGGTAGTAGATATTCTTCAGATATTCCGCCATAGTGTAGCGTATGCTCTCGTCCTTGGTGATGGCAAACGCCTTCTCGAAAGGATCCATTGCACCCATCAGGGCAGCCTCGAACTCTTCAACAAGTTTCATATACTTGGCGTCATCCATTTCTGCGGCAGCCTTGTTCTGGATTTCAATGGCCTCATTGTAATAGAGGACTCCTATTCCGATCCATCCGAACTCATAGTCAGGATTGATTTCGCCTGCCTTTGCGTATGCAGCGATGGCCTGGTCCTTGTGGCCGAGTTTGTTGTGGATGTCACCCTCGACATAATAGAGGGAAGCGTTGTTCGGCTCGTTCACCTTAGCCTTGTCAAGAAGGACAAAGAGTTGCTCAGGATTCTCACCGCTCTGGATGTACCAGTTGATCAGACCGATAAGGATGGACTGGTTCTGAGGGAAGATTGAGAAGCCGTCCTCAAGGGCTTTCTTGCAGGAGAGGGAATCCCCGAGTTTAGTATAAACATCCCCGAGTTTGGCGAACACCTCACCTTCCTCATAATAATTGATGTCGATGCATTTCTCGAAGAACTTCTTCGCCCTTGCATTGTCCTCAACCATCCACGCGGTAAATCCTGCATTGTAGATTGCGGTGGAGTCAACAAGACTCAACGGCTCGGTGGCGGCAGCGGATGCGGCAGCCTCGAAGTTCTTGCTCGCTCCCTTGAGGTCGCCCAGCATATATGCCGTCATACCGTCCTCAAGGAACTTGGAAGCGATATTCTGGATGCCTGCGGTGATGTCCTTCACCTTGCTTTTCTTGACATCGACCTTATAAGCCTCCTTATAGGCGTCGAGAGCCTTGGAAAGGGCATTCTTGTAAACCGGCTTGGTGACCTCGATCACAGCGAGCACTCCCGCACCGTTGTAATAGTAGTTTCTTGTCTTGAACACATCCTTGGTGTAAGGCTCACCTGCAAGGGTCACACTCTCCGTGGATGTCGGCTTGTCATTTCCGAGGACCAGTTGGAGTTCCTGTTTTCCTGCACCGATCCAACCTGCACCAGCAGGAGCGGCATACGCATCCATATAAGTGCTGGCAAGTTTCAGCCAAGTAGCGACCTTTGTCGCTTTCTTAGAATCGGAAGCGGCGGCTTCAGCAGCCTCGACTGCCTTCTTCGCGTCTGAAGGAGACTTAACTTGTGCATTGACGGCCTGGACTGACAGGATAACGGCCAATGCGAGCAGAATTCTTTTCATAATGTAATGATAATGTGTGTTATAATTATTGTTCCTGTTGATAGTTTTCCTGGGTGGAGGCACCTTCCTGCGGTGAGACAGGCGCATCCTGTGGTGATTCCGGCTGCGATGCGGAGTCCTCCTCGGCACCTGAGACCACCGAAACGGCGGCAATCGAATCCCCTTCCCTGATGTTTATCAGGCGCACGCCCTGGGTTGCCCTTCCCGCAAGCCTGATGTCCGAGACTGCCATCCTGATGGTAAGTCCCGACTTGTTGATAATCATCAGGTCGTTGGTGTCGGTCACGCTCTTTATCGCCACAAGGTCTCCGGTCTTGTCAGTAATGTTCAAAGTCCTGACTCCCTTGCTTCCCCTGTTGGTGATGCGGTACTCGTCGATGTCTGAGCGTTTCCCGTAACCGTGCTCACTGACAACCAGGATATTGTGCGACTTGGCATCCTCGGCTGACGGATCGTGGCAGACCATTCCTATCACTTCGTCATCCTCGTCAATATTTATGCCGCGCACTCCTGACGCAGTCCTTCCCAGAGGTCTTGCATCCGTCTCCTCAAAGCGGCAGCAGCGTCCTTTCCTCCCGGCAAGCATTATCTGGCTGTGCCCGTTGGTCATCACGGCCTCAAGAAGCTCGTCCCCGTCGCGCACCGTTATGGCGTTCACGCCGTTGGTGCGAGGTCTTGAATATGCCTCAAGGGAAGTCTTCTTGATTACGCCCTTCTTCGTGGCAAGCACTATGTAATGGCTGTTGACATATTCCTCATCCTTGAGGTTACCTACATTAAGATATGCCTTGACCTTGTCGTCCTGCCCGATGCTGATGACATTCTGGAGAGCGCGGCCCTTCGATGCCCTCGACCCTTCAGGGATTTCATATACCTTGAGCCAATGGCACCGTCCGTTCTGCGTGAACAGAAGAAGGGTGCTGTGCATATTTGCGACATATATGTGCTCGATGAAGTCCTCGTCCCTCGTCGCGCTGCCCTTCATTCCGACACCTCCCCTGTTCTGGGTGCGGTACTCGCTGAGGGATGTGCGCTTGATGTAGCCAAGGTGGGAGATTGTTATGACCACGTCCTCGTCAGCATAGAAATCCTCAGGATTGAATTCCTCCGCAGAAAGTGCAATTTCAGTCCTCCTTTCATCACCGTATTTATCCTTGAGTTCCATTGTCTCGTCCTTGATGATACCCATCTGCATATCATAGCT
>JBJEJS010000167.1:0-2831 GCA_051878235.1 Candidatus Cryptobacteroides sp. | reverse complement strand
CTTTCCTGCCCTTTTCGGAAGCGGCGATGATCCCGTCCGCAAGGTCCCTGACATCGCAGAGGTTGAACGAGCCGGAAATGCCCGCGCCCATTTCCCCCTTGATAATCTGTATCAGGGTCCTGGTGGTGTGCCCGACGGCATAGTCCTCAGGCCCCATTATGCCTCCAGGATGCACGATGCAGGCGTCAAGACCGTCAGCTGCGGCATTGAGGACAGCCTGGGAGGCAAGTGCCTTGGACTGGCTGTAGCAGTCGGCAAGTCCTGACGGGGAGAATCTGTCAACCTCCTTTATGGCCTGTCCCTTCGGAAGTTCAGGGATACACCCCGTCGAACTCACATACACCAGTTTCCGGAAGCCCGGAGCATTCCTGCAGCAAGCGATGATGTTCTCGGTGCCCCTGACATTCACATCCAGGACCGTCCAGTTGAATTCAGGATTTACTGTCACAATGCTTGCACAGTGCAGCACGGTCATCTCCATTTCAGGAGGGACATCGAAGAATCTTTTGAGGGAATCCATATCCCTGAGGTCGCCTGTGCAGACTTCGACCTCTTTTGGGATATACCTTATCCCTTTGTCTTCGGGAAGTGCAAAGGCCCTGACCCTGCATCCCCTTTTCACAAGTTGGCGGCAGACATTGCTGCCCAGAAAACCGGCGGCCCCGGTCACAAGGTAAATCTTATCGTCCATATCTTGATACATTACTGACTCAAGTCCCGCAAGTGCAGAATAATCTGTTATCGTGAGGTTGGTGCGGCTTGCGGAACATCTATCATTAACCGAGGCAAAAGTACAACAGTTTGGAGGGGCATTTTGGGCAGATTTTCCGCATATATGGCTATTTTTGCCCGGAAGGACAGGAAAAATTGGCCATATTTCATATATTTACCCCAAGAAAATAAGATTTTTGACCAATGGATTATATCACTTTCTACACTAAAAAAGGGAATGATATAGATTATATATTCCCTTATAAGATAAATGTGACCTCCCATATCGTAATCTCATCCGGGACATTGGAATGTTCCGTCAATTTTGACACTTACAAGGTCAAGGCACCGAGTATGGCGATATTTTTCCCTGGCCAGGTCATTTCGGAAGTGAATGCCAGCGAGGATTTCGAATGTTTCGGGATGTCTATGGACTCCCGCTTCTTCGAGACCCACGACCTTCCGATCTCCTTCGAGGAGAAATTCAAACTCAGCCGAAACCATTTCTTCGAATTGTCACAGGAGATGATGGAGGCTCTGACCAATTGCTACAGGCAGGTGGAGACCCTGCAGAAACAGGAGGCAAATCCATATCAGGATGTGATTCTGGAACATCTGTTCTCCGCTTATTATTACGGGCTCGGATATTACATCCACAGATTGTCGGAGCCTGTGCCCGAGATGACGCGCAAGGATGAAATCTGCAAGAAATTCATCGTGCTCGCATCAAGCAACTTTATGAAGCACAGGGACATAAGTTTCTATGCGAAACGGATTTTCATCGGAGAGAAATATCTCTCGTCCATCCTCAAGGAGAAGACAGGGAGGACCGCCCTCGAATGGATCGAAAGGTATGTCATCATCTATGCGAAGAGTTGCCTCGCATCCACGACGATGACAATCCAGGAAATCAGCAATGACCTGGACTTTCCCTCGCAGTCTGTCTTCGGGAAATATTTCAAAAGGGTCGTCGGGATGTCCCCGAAGGCCTGGAGGCAGAAGCGGAACCTTCAGATGCCCAACATCAATATATGACCTCCTCCGAAAGCCTGATGTCAAGTGCTGACGCGCCTACCTCTATCAGATAGCCGCCCCTGTCGACGGTCCAGTCGTGGATGCCGACATCGTAGTGACTGAATGAGGACGGCGGGAGGGAGAGGACCACTTCACGGCTTTCGCCGGGAGCGAGCGTCACCTTTGCGTACTCCTTCAGTTCGCGCACAGGACGGATTACGGAAGGATTCTGGGGAGCGACATAAACCTGGGCAGCCTCCGAGGCGGTCACCTTGCCTGTGTTCCTGATTGAGAACTTCACCTCGACATCCTCACCCGACTTGGAGACCCTCAGGTCCGAATACTCGAATGTGGTGTAGGTCAGACCATATCCGAAAGGATACAGCGGCTGTGAGCCGAACTTGCCTATCGCACGGTAGCCGACGAAGATTCCCTCTGAATAATCCGCATACGGGAAGCGGCCGTGCCTGTCCTTCCCGTACCTTGCGGCGGACTTGCCGTAACAGGAAGAGTCAAGGTGCCTGATGCTGTAATATGGGGTGGACGGATTCTTAGCGAGGCTTCCCCAGAAAGTGAACGGCAGACGGCCCGAAGGGGACACCCGCCCTGTGAGGATGTCGGCAAGAGCCCTTCCGCCCTCCTGCCCCGTGTACCACGCCATCAGGATTGCATCGGCCTTGTCCGCCCAAGGGGACAAGTCAATCTCACCTCCCGAATACACCACGACGACAACCTTCTTCCCGCTTTCGCCTGCCCTCTTCAGCAGTTCCAACTGATTCTTGTCAAGAGAGTAACTCCTGTCGGAATTCTCTTTCTCTGTCTGGCTGTTGAAGCCCACCGCACAGATTATTGTGCCTATCCCCTTCAGTTCGGCAGGGTCAGCAGGGACATCGGCACGCAAATCAACCTTGCATCCTGAATTCTTCAGTCCCTGATACAGGGTGGTCTCATATTTCTTGTAGGGATACATCGCCCCTGAGCCGCCCCCGAAAGGGATGCAGTCGGCATTTGGCCCGACAAGGAGAATCCTGCCGCCTTTCAGGGGAAGGACGGAGCCCTCATTCTTCAGCAGCACGGGAGCCTCCACGGCAGCCCTGTATGCAAAG
>JBJEJS010000166.1:0-2847 GCA_051878235.1 Candidatus Cryptobacteroides sp. | reverse complement strand
AAATTTGTCCGCGGACGGATTCACCACATTTCTTATTTTAATCAATGTTATACCTTTATGACTGAAACCGCAAATCGGACATAACACAAAAATCATATAAACCAATCATTATGGAAACAAAAAAAATAACATCACGAGAATTTTACACTGCTCCGGAATGCATAGTTATTGATGCACTTCCGGAAGGTATGCTTTGTTTGAGCGGAGAAGGAGAAATCGAGGGGCTCGGGGACGACTTCGAATTCAATTGGGATGATGAAAGTATGAATATTTACTAAAACTGACAATCATTTTATGAAAACAAGCAGAATAATACTTTTCAGCGCAGCCATAATTACTGCTGCCTGCACAAAGGAAATCGCTCAGGAGAATACGCCTGAAGTAAACCTTGTCCCTATAACCTTCAGCGTAGGCTCCGAACAGGATGAAGACACGAAAGTCTATCTCGGAGAAGATCTCAAAACAGTTCTCTGGAGCTCTGACGACAAGATAAAGGTTTTCGACAGAGTTAGCAACGAACTTCCCGAGTTCGAAATCACAGCTGGCGAAGGCACCACCTCAGCATCCATCAGCGGTAGCGTCTCAGAGACTGCAAGCGCGCCTTATTTTGCGATGTATCCTTATCAGGCGGATGCAGTCTTCACTACAGCCGAACAGACTCCCAATTCTAAAGCCTGCAAGTCCGGTTATATCACCCTCAATCTTCCTGCAGAGCAGAATGCCGTGGCCAACAGCGTGGATCCGAACGCTTTCATCGGAGTGGCGATGAGCGAAGACGGAACTAACTTCAGTTTCAAGAATCTTACGGCTTTCGTCAAATTCAAGTTGAATGAAGCTGACATCGATGGACTTGAGACCGTGTCGTTCTCAGGAAACAGCCTCGGCTCGGTTGCAGGAGATATGTATGTCTATTTTGATACAGACGGTAATATCAATCAGACTTATGTAAGCGGTAAAATGCAGTCCTATGTAACACTCTCCAAACCGGACGAAGGCTGGAACGCCAAGGCCGTATACTATATGGCTATCCGCCCTCTTGCGTTTGCAGATGGCTTTACCATCACAGCCAAATATTCCGACGGCAGCTGCAAGCACATCTCCGTTTCAAAAGGCTACTATAACGCTAGCGGCACAGAGCAGACCATATCCCGCAACCGTGCGATGAACCTCGGCACTCTTCCTGCTCTCAAAGCTGGACTTCCGAATGACCTCTACATCGCTTACCTCCACGGGCAGAACCTTGATGCTGACGGAGTTATCAACAAGACAAATTTTCTGGGGGCCACTCTCACTCTCACTAATTCCAACATTTCCTCAAAAGGTGTCTATTTTGTATCGAAAGGCGAGAATACTCAGACCATCAGCGGTAATTTTGACGATGATATCATAGTTATCGGAAGATACCAGTCAGCTACTCCTACACTTACAGCGAGCAGTCAAATCGGCATAAGGCAATGTACCAACTGGATTTTCTACAATATAATACTCGATGCATCTTCAGTGACCGGTTATCTTATCAAGCCGGCTTATACATCGCAAGCCAATGTTCAAAACTTCATTTTTGAGAACTGTGAAATAAGTTTGCCTAAAAATTCACCTCTGCTCTATTGGAGTAACACTGACGAAGGAAAAGATATAGATATAGATAATGCCGTTCTTCGGAACAATAAATTCCAGATTAATGTGGACGCAGACAATAAAACCGTAAACATTTTGAATTTTGGAAACGAGCCTATCACACCGGCACAGGTAATTATTGAAAATAACCTTATATATACCACGACGGACAACTATGTCAATGGAAAACTCCTTCAGCTTCAGAACAATGGGAATACACAAGACAACATAAAGGTTTTAATCAAAAACAACACCCTTGTGAATTTCGGCGGCTCTTCTTCTGTACAGCCTCTTGTGCAGATGTATCAAGGTAGCAACCAGACAATTGATTTCTCCGGAAACCTGTCAGTCTACACCACTACATCGACACTTTCTGTCCGATTATTCACATTCAATGGTACATTAGACAAGTATTCCGGAACAATCACTTATGATAAGAATAAATACTTCCATCCGAGTACTGTAACTTGGGCCCTTGCCGGAAGTTGGCCGAAATATCTTACGGAAAAACCGACTGAAAAATTCACATCAGAGACCGAAAATCCTTTCTCAACTTGCGACCTTGCAAATGGTAATTTCGTACGGAAAAGTGCTTACGCCAGCTACGGCTCGTCGCTGGTTCCGGTTGAGGACACAACCACGACTGAAGAATAATTGATTTATAATCAGCATATTCACAATCCGTCCGGAACAATCGGCTTCCGGACGGATTATTGGATATATGAAACCGAACAAGAAAATCTTTGATAGTATGAAATTTTTGAAATCAGCGATTGCAATGCTGTCAATCACAGCGGCAGTTTCAGCCTGCAGCACGACATCCGGACATTGGTGTTCGGCGGAAAACTGGACCGCCGAGGATTCATCTGGGGAGGCCAAGCTGCACTTTAACGGGGACACACTTGAAATCGTTTCCCCGGACGGGCTCACCCTATGGTACAACGAAAAGTTGCAGGGAGACTATATCATCGAATACAAAGCCTGCGTAGTGATGGAGGGAGGAAAATATGACAGGCTCAGTGACCTGAACTGCTTCTGGGGAGCGGAAGACCCTGTCCGTCCTGACGACATATTCGCACGCTCTGCAGAACGGAACGGTATCTTCTCGGAATACAACAGTCTGAACCTTTTTTATGTCGGCTTCGGCGGCAATGAAAACACCACGACACGCCTGCGCGAATACCACGGTGAGTTCCACGGCATAGACGAGTCGAAGGTCAAGCCCCTGCT
>JBJEJS010000165.1:0-2859 GCA_051878235.1 Candidatus Cryptobacteroides sp. | reverse complement strand
ATTGTCTCTATGTCCTCTTCGGTCCTGTTCAATGCGCATAGTCTGATTGCCTCCACCTCAAGCACAACCCTCACATAAACAAGGGAATAGAAATCGAATCCGTCGATTTTCATCATATCGGAAATCAGTCCTTCAAGGACTTGTACCGTGTGCTGTGCCACAACCGTCCCGCTCTGGGGATAGGTCTTCACAATCCCATAGAACTCAAGTTTCTGCAAAGCCGTCCGGACATTGGAACGGCTGACACCGAGCAGCTCGGCGATTTTCCTTTCCGCAGGAAGACGGTCGCCGGGGAAAAGCCGTCCGGAATCCAACAGGGTCCGGATGTGCCTGATTACGGTATCTACTTGTGTCGAATGGTTTGGGGTTGCCATCAGTTTCATAAAAAACGCACAAAAATAGTTAATAAAACCAATCAGACCAATTTTTCTTTCAAAAAATTTCAGATGTCAGTCTTCTGGGATTGTTTCTTGTCATTTCGACTGAACGCAGCGGATTGGGGAATCTTTTCCGATTGCAAGTAATTAGATTTCCCTACCCGCTGCGCTCTGCTCAAAATGACATTGTGAAAATTAAGAGAACAATGTTCCGCCGTTGATGTCTATGTTGGTGCCTGTCAGGTAAGATGACTCGTCGCTTGCAAGATAGCAGACAAGGTCAGCCACTTCCTTTGCCTCACCCTCGCGGCGCAGTGGAGCCGTGTTGTGGAGGTTGATGCGTGCCTCAGGCTTTGTGAACCTGTCGTGGAAAGAAGTGTTGATCATACCTGGGGCAAGGGCGTTGACGCGGATTCCCTGAGGACCGAGTTCCTTTGCCATTGCGCGTGTGTGGCACATGACGGCAGCCTTTGCAGTCGCGTAAACAGATGCACCAGGACCGCCTCCGTCGCGTGCTGCCTGTGAGGAGAAGTTGATGATGGAGCCTCCTGCAGGCATCATTGGAACGACCTCCCTTGTGCAGAGGAACACGCTTCTCATATTCACATCCATCAGGAAGTCGTACCAGGCCTCATCCTGCTCGGTGATAAGTTTCCTTCCGACGATTCCTCCGACCACATTCACGAGGATGTCAACCTTTCCGCCGAATGCCTCGGCAGCCTTGGCGAAGAGATTCTTCACCTGGTCGGCCTTGGTCATATCCCCCTGTACTGCGATGGCTGTTCCGCCCTCTTCCTCAATCATTTTGAGAGTCTGCTCCGCATCAGCCTGATTGTCGAAATAGTTCAGACATACTTTTGCTCCTTCTGAAGCAAGTTTGACGGAGATTGCCCTGCCGAGGTCGCGGGCACCTCCTGTAACTACCGCTACTTTTCCTTCCAATCTTTTCATAATCAAAAATATTAAAGGTTTATAACAATAAATTGTTTATATTCTGTATATTATAATCTATATATATTATTTCACCTGCTGCTCAATCTTTCCGCCGAAAAGGAAGATACATCCGAGGCTGAGCGGAACCAGAAGCGCGCCCATAATGAAGAACGGCAGCCAGTTGCTTCCCCTTGTGAGGAAAGGCACAAGGAAGATCGAGATGATTGTTCCGACAGTCGCGGCTGCACCGCCAAGACCTGCAAGTGAGCCGACGCTCTTTCCTGTGTAGAGGTCGGAACAGAGGGTCTGGATGTTGTTCATCGAGAACTGGTAGCCGCAGAGGATCACCGCCATCAGGACAACGGCCGTGTAGGCATTGGAGGTGAACGCGACCACAATGAGTGCAGGCAATGTCAGGCAGGCTCCGAGCACGATGGCGCATTTGCGTGCGAAGTTCACGCTTTTGCCCTTCTTGATCAGGTAACCTGAGAACCATCCTCCTGCAAGTGAGCCTATTGCCGCACCGACATACGGAACCCAGGCCGTCATTCCTATGTCCTTCACATCAAAGCCATAGACATCAAACAGATAGATAGGCAGCCAAGTGACAAACATCCACCAGATCGGGTCGAGGAAGAACCTGCCGAGAATGACGGCATAACTCTTCTTGTTCGCAAGGATCTGTCCCCAGGAGAGGGCCTTGTCGTTGTCAACCTTGCACTCAGGCTGTCCTGAGATGATGTGTTCCTTTTCTTCATCGGTGATCCAAGGATGCTCCTTAGGGCCTTTCTTGTTGATTATCAGCCAAGGAATTATCCAGAGTATGCCAAGGGAGCCGATGATAACGAAAGTGAGTTTCCACCCGCAGATGGTGTAGAGCAGGGCGATGATTATAGGGGAAAGAATCGCTCCGACCGAGGCTCCCGCATTGAAAAGCCCCTGTGCCATAGCCCTTTCCCTTTGAGGGAACCATTCGGCATTGCTCTTTGTCGCGCCTGGCCAAGGTCCTGCCTCTCCGAGTCCGAGGCACGCCCTGAGCCCGCAGAGTGACTTCACTCCAGAGGCAAGGCTTGTGCAGGCATCGGCGACTCCCCAGACGAGGACAGACGCCACAAAACCGCGCCTTGTGCCAATCTTGTCGTAGAGTTTTCCTGAAAGCATCTGGGAAATTCCGTATGCCACCATAAAGAACATATTGATGTAGGCGTAGAGTTCCTTGCTCTTAGTCTTGAACTCGTCATCGGTAAGCCCTTCAGCATCAATCAGTCCGAGGCTCTCGACAATTCCCTGCCACATTATGGCGAGGGTGTTCCTGTCAAGGTAGTTTATGATAGTGATGGCGACAATCATCGAGATGACCCACCATCTCAGTCCTTTTATCTTCATATCCCGCAACTATTTTTTGAGGAAATCAGCCCTGTGTGGAGAGAAGACATCTATCAGGACACCTTCTTCGAGGCAGACGCAGCCGTGAAGTTCGTCAGGAGCGACATAATAGCCGTCTCCAGGACCGAGCACGGCGGTCTTGTCACCGATCTTGAGTTCGAAC
>JBJEJS010000164.1:0-2887 GCA_051878235.1 Candidatus Cryptobacteroides sp. | reverse complement strand
CGTACGTCAGTTTAGCAAACTGGTGGTTTCAGCCACTCACCCATCTCTCCAATTCCTGCAATTGACCGCTTGGGTCAAACGGGACTGCAAAGATACAACAATTTTATTGTTTTGCAATATTTTCTAAAATATCAAAGTCAACGGGAGGTCTTTTCATCCTGCGGAGCCATATCCGACCTTTCGGAAAATATGACGGTTTCCCCATATTTCCTTTTACTGAAAGGATATCCTTCCGTCCCTTTCCCGCCGTCCGGGGACGGCTTCTGTTCCTCCAGTTCCATATCCACCACTATCCCATTGAACAGAAATTCCATCTCTATCCTCTGCAATTCCTCCCTCGCCCTTGACAGAGAGTCCTGAAGCACGGGCAGGGCCGCCTCCCTCCGTAATATGTCCCCTGTCAGGGTAAGGCGTTCCTCCTCATCATCGCTCATCGCGAAACGGCTCCTCTCCTGGTCGAGAATCTTCCCGCTTGCATATATGGAGTCCCTCAATGCCTTGACTTCCTGCATTTTCAGCATATACCGCCTTGTGTCGGCGTTCTCAGGGACGGCGGACTCCCTGTGCCCCTCCTCGGACGCGGTTTCCTGAGGCACAGGCTTGCGCAGGCTCATCATCTCACGCAGGGTCTCTATGCTTTTCAGAGGCTTGCGCACAGGCATTGCGTCAAAATCTATCACATATATCCTCACGCTGTCGGCAGGACAGTCCCTGTCCGAGGCGAATATGGTGTGCTGTCCGTCATCCGTGTTCAGCAGGAGGTAATCATTGAAAGGCGAGGAGAAAGGGAAGCCCAGATTGACAGGTGTGCCCCACTCTCCCGACGAGACATCCAACTCGGATTTGTACAGGTCATATCCTCCCATCCCGTACAGTCCGTCGGAGGAGAAGTACAGGGTCTTCCCGTCCTGTGAGAGCAACGGGAGCACCCTGACGGAATCTGGAAGCATCAGGCTGTCAGACTGTTCCAGAGCCGCGCACAAAGCCCTGTCCGACGGCAGGGGCGAGGAGATGACGGCATACGAACTGTCGGGAAGCATCGCCTTGAGGGGGTATGGTCCTGCGGCAAGGGAATCGGATGCGCAGGACAGAGGATGCCACGCCCCGTCCCCGAAAGGATACCACAGCACAAAGTCCTCCTTTGCGACCACCTTCGAGTCAACGACTTGAGGCTCATAGACAAAATCCGACATCCCCGCACCGTTCTCGCATTGCCTCAGAAGATTCTCAATCACAGGGACTTTCAGGGAGTCCTCAGGTGCGGCTGCGGAAAGGGCTTCCTTACAGACGGAAACCGCCTTGCGGAACTCATAGGCCTTTCTCAACGAGTCCGCCCTCTCCAGAAACCTCTCCACAGGAATCGGGGCATAGCGGACAGCGGCATTCCGAGGGGCTGCAACGGAGTCAACGACATACAGGACTGTGTCACTGGAAAAAGCGACAGAGTCGGCGGCACTCGGGAGAGGGTCGCGGGAAAAGGCTATGGAGTCGGAGGTCCGCAGCACGGAGTCCCGCGAAAAGACAACAGAGTCTGCGGCCGGAACGGCATAATCCCTGACTACGGCGGAGGAGTCGCGCGGAAGCGCGACGGAATCCGCCGGAAACAGTATCATATATAACAATATATATATAAAATGTCCTGTCATTTTTTTGTGCTGCCGTCAAAAAAGCGTACAAAAATAAGAAATACTTTCCGTAAACTTCATTTATAAGAAAAAAATCGTACATTTGTGCCCTATTTGCGGTAACCACGATTTGTCCGCTGATGCGGACTTACCGTCAGAGCAGAATATTTTATAAATTAAAGATAAAAACTATTATGCAAAGTAAAGGCGCAATCAGATTAGTGGCGATTCTTTTGGCAGCCGCTTGTCTCTGGCAACTTTCATTCACCCTTGTCAGCAAGATTCAGGAGAACAGGGCGGAGAAGTATGCACAGAAGTCGGTGGATGCCTATGAGAATTCGGCGGCTTTCCTTAAAGTCGCTGATGCGGACAAGGCCTATTGCCTTGATTCCATCAGGAAGGAAAGTTCAAGGTGGTATCTTGATTCTATCTCTTCAGAGAAAGTTTATCTCGGGTACACCTACAAAAGTGTGAAAGAGAAGGAAATAAACCTCGGACTTGACCTCAAGGGAGGTATGAATGTGATGCTCCAGGTCCAGTTGGAGGATCTTGTGAAGGCTCTTTCCGACAACAACCAGACACCTGAGTTCAAGGCGGCCATCGCACTCGCAAAGGAGCGCAGCGTGAATTCCCGAGAGGATTTCATCTCCCTTTTCGAGACGGCGTGGAAAGAGGTCGGAGGCGGCACTCCTCTCGCACAGGTCTTCGGTACTTATGAGATGAGGGACAAGGTGAAGCCTGAGTCAACCGACGCACAGGTCATCGATGTCATCAGGAAAGAGGCAGAGAGCGCAATCTCGAACTCGTTCAATGTCCTGAGAAACCGTATCGACCGTTTCGGAGTGACACAGCCGAGCATCCAGCAACTCGGGAACAGCGGAAGAATCCTTGTGGAACTTCCTGGTGTGAAGGAGCCTGAGCGTGTGAGGAAACTCCTCCAGGGTACGGCTTCCCTCGAATTCTGGGCAACCTACGAGAACTCCGAGATTTTCCCGTTCCTCCAGGAGGCAAACTCAGTGCTCGCGCAGCTGCTTGCCGCAGAAGAGGCTGACAATGCCGCTCCTGCAGAGGACACTGACGCACAGAAGGACATCCTCAGCGAGGAAATCAGCAACAACGAGGATGACGCGAAGGCGGAGGAAGCCTACAGGAAGGCAAACCCTCTGTTCTCCGTGCTCCAGCCTGCCATATTCAACGGAAGGGTCTCCAAAGGTGCGTGCATCGGTTATGCAAACTATTCCGACACGGCTAAAATCAACAAA
>JBJEJS010000163.1:0-14837 GCA_051878235.1 Candidatus Cryptobacteroides sp. | reverse complement strand
AGGCGACCAGTACCTCTCAATCATAATGACAAGCAGCCTCTACCGCAAACTGTTCTCCGACAGGGGACTGGAGAGCCGTCTTCTGAGCCGCAGCGTCGAGGATTCCGCGACGGTGACTTCCGTGCTGATTCCCTGGAACTCCTGCGGTATGACCCAGGCCACAGTGCTGAAGGTGGCGACCCTCGACTACCTGCCCTACTGCATCTTCAATCTTGTCTCGCCCCTTATGTCGGTCCTTGTGGCAGCGACCGGATACAGGATAAGGCACAGGTCCCAAAGCCATTCTGAAGGCGGCCCTAAAAAAAGTCAATAAAAAGAGGGGCCAATCAATACTTTTTTCATAGGTTTTCCTATCTTTGCCGAAATTTTGGGACATTGCTTAATTTGAATGATTATATTTTGAAACTTAACTTTATTAATTCTAAGAATATGAAAGATTTGAAAGGAACAAAGACAGAGGCTAACCTCTGGACCGCTTTTGCAGGTGAATCCCAGGCACGCAACAAATACACCTACTATGCCTCAAAGGCAAAGAAAGACGGATTTGTGCAGATTGCCGAACTCTTCGAGTCAACTGCGGCCAATGAGAAGGAGCACGCAAAAATCTGGTTCAAACTGCTTCACGGCGGTGCAATTCCGGACACCAAGGCAAACCTTCTTGACGCTGCCGAGGGCGAGAACTACGAGTGGACCGATATGTATGCAGGTTTTGCCGTGACCGCACGCGAAGAGGGCTTCGACGAGATCGCCTTCCTTTTCGACGAGGTCGGCAAAATCGAGAAGATGCACGAGGAGCGTTACCGCAAACTCCTTGCTAATGTCGAGGGCGGTCTTGTCTTCTCAAAAGACAATGATGCCATCTGGGAATGCGGCAACTGCGGCCATATCGTCATCGGCAAGAATGCCCCTGAGATGTGCCCTGTCTGCAACCATCCTCAGTCCTATTTCAGAGTTCACGCACAGAACTATTAACAGCGGGGAATCCCTGACTCCTACGGACCGGAAGTCATAATGGCTTACGGTCCGTTATTCTTTTATTTCATTTATGCTCCGTTACTGTCATCTGCATCCTTTCCGGTCACCGGATTGACATTATTTTATTATATTCGCCGTTCGAAAAAGTCTTTCAAAACAGGAAAATAATTATGAAAAGGTTTACGGCCATTCTTCTGGCGATGCTTCTTGCCGCCACATCCTTTGCTGCCAAAAGAGGCACGCTCAGGATTCTTGCAATCGGAAACAGTTTCTCGGAAGACGCTGTGGAACAAAACCTTGCCGACCTCGCAAGGGCTGACGGGAGATGCGCCATCATCGGCAATCTCTACATCGGGGGCTGTCCGCTTTCCCGCCATTGGGAGAATGTGAAGGGGGACAAGGCGGCTTACCGTTTCCGCACCATCGATGCGGAGGGCGTGATGACCACACACAAGAATTACAAGATTTCCGATGCGGTCAGGCTGATGAAGTGGGATGTGGTCACCCTCCAGCAGTCCAGCCCGCTGTCAGGAAAGATTGAGAGTTATGAGCCATATATGCAGGAACTTGTGGGATGGCTGAGGGAGAACGTGCCTTCCGGCACAAAACTGATGTTCTATCAGACCTGGGCTTATTCCCGCAACGCTGTCCGCAAGGAGTTTGAGAATTACGGCCGTGACCAGAAGGTTATGTATGACTCGATTATGGTGGCGACCAGGAAGATCTGCGACAGGTATGCCCTTGATGTGATTCCTGCGGGAACGGCAGTCCAGAACGGACGCTCGACTTCCATAAGGGACAATTTCTGCCGTGACGGCTATCATCTGAGCCATTCCTGCGGCCGTTACACAGCCGCCTGCACCTGGTACGAGGCGATTTTCGGCCGTCCCGTCAGAGGCAACCTTTACCGTCCGTCCCATATGACCGCCGAGCAGGCGATCATCTGCCAGAGTGCCGCATCCGCTGCCGTGACATCTCCTTTTTCGACGACTGACTGCGGTTTCCGCAAGCCTAACGGGAATTTCGACGAGGGCAGGGTGCCTGAGTATGTGCTTCCTGATGCCCTCCTTTCCGAAGACGGCAGGAAAATGACAAGTGCACGCGCCTGGGAAAAGACAAGGCGGGGCGAACTTCTGGACATTTTCACAAGGGAGGTCTTCGGACGTGCCCCGCAGACGCCTGACTTTATGCAGTTCGAGGTGCTTGAGGTCAAGGAGGGGGCTCTGGACGGACTTGCGACACGCAAACGGGTGGCAGTCCGCCTTGACAGCAAGGACAGGGTAAAAATGGAACTTCTCGTTTACACGCCTGCCTCCGTGCCGTCCGCCCCGGTTTTCCTCGGAATCAACTTCTTCGGAAACCACACCATAACTTCCGAGACCGACATCCCGATGCCTTCAGCCGACGATCTGAAACGCTACGGGGAATATGAGACAGCCGCCCGTGGGGAATATGCCTACAGGTGGCCTCTGGAGATGATTCTCAAGGCGGGCTACGGGGTTGCCACTTTCAGCCGTGCCGACATCCAGCCTGACTTTGACACCTCCACAAAGGGAATCCGTTCGGTTTACCCTCAGGATTACGGTCCTGTCTGCGGTCCTGACCAGTGGGGCGCCATTGCGGCGTGGGCGTGGGGCCTGAGCCGTGCGATGGACTATCTCTGCACGGACAAGGATGTGGATGCCTCAAGGGTCGCCCTCATCGGACATTCCCGTCTTGCCAAGACCGCGCTCTGGGCAGGGGCGGTTGACACCCGTTTCGCAATGGTCATCGCAAACGAGTCGGGATGCGGCGGAGCGGCAATTTCGCGCAGGGCCTACGGGGAGACGGTGGGCATAATCAACCGTTCTTTCCCGCATTGGTTTTGTGACAATTTCAAGAAATACTCCGAGAATGAGGCCGCCCTCCCGATTGACCAGCACGAATTGCTCGCCCTGATTGCTCCGAGGCCCCTGTGCATAGGCAGCGCGAGGGGTGACCGCTGGTCCGACCCGACAGGGGAGAGGCTTGCGGCGGAAGCCGCCCTTGTGGTCTATGACCTGTACGGAAAGGACGCGTCCTCCAGAGTCTCCTACCATATCCGTGACGGCCGTCACGAGATTTATCCCGAAGACTGGGAGGCATATCTTAACTTCGCCGGCCGCTTCCTCTGATAAGGTGCGCTTTCTTTAATATGGATTATATATGAGCAAATATAAAAATATAATATTCGACATAGACGGGACCCTGATAGACACCGAAAGGACAGGGGTCCTTTCGCTTGTGCAGACCGTCCGAGAACTGCTCGGGCGGGAAATCCCCTACGATGAGGCTTATTCGTATTTCGGAATACCGAGCGGAAAGGTCGCCCCTTTGCTCGGATATGCCCCTGCAGAGCATTTCGCGGAAGTCTGGGAGGAGCATTTCGTCGAACTTATGCACCTGATGAAGGCTTTCCCGGGGGTGGAGGAGATGATGCGCAGACTCTCGGAGGCAGGCTGCCGGATGGGATGCGTGACATCCCGCAACCGTTATGAGTTCGAGAAGGATATGGAACTGAAGCCGCTCCTGAAATATTTTGAGGTGGAGATCTGTGCCGAGGACACCCTGCTGCACAAGCCTGACCCTGAACCCGCCCTGGAGTTCCTGCGCAGGACAGGGGCGACGGCAGACAACACGATTTTTGTGGGCGACACTCTCCACGACTGCCAATGTGCCCACGGCGCGGGAATCCCGTTCCTGCTTGCCGACTGGCGTTCAAGGGGATTGCAGGGCATTGCGGCGGAACATCGGGCGCAGAACGCCGAAGAAATGCTCAGGATTCTCCTCTGAGGCATCCTACCTGTCTGAACACCGCACCCTCAAAAGTGCGTTGTCGTGGAGTTGCCGGGTGTAGAAAAGAAGGTCCCAGTGGTGGAGGTTGTATGGATTGAGTTTTGAGAAGACGGGATTTGCCCTCATCCAGTCTGCGTATTTTTCCGCGTTCAGGTCAACAATCAGGACATTGCGCTCTGGGTCAACCCTGACCGTTCCCGTGTCTCCGCCGTATGTCAGTTCTGCGGGAGTCCGGTCCGTGTGCCAGTTGACAGGATTGATGCAGGTGGCTGCCCCCTCGGTGACCAGGTCCCAGATGGCCTCTGGCTTCGAGACAGAGTTGAATGAGATGGTGGCCTGCGTGTCCGATTCACATTCCGCAGCCCTGATATGCGGATGAGAGAGGTCTTCTGCGGAAAGCCTGTAGCCGATCATATAGGCGGCAGCCATTCTTGAAAAGGCATCCCCGTCCATTCCCTTGAGGATGTCCCTTGTCAGCATAGCCCCTTGGCTGAATCCGGCGACGACGAATTTCCTGCCGCCGTTGACCTCGCTGACATACCAGTCGAAAAAGTCCGTTATCTCCTCCGCGACCTTCGCATAGACAATGCTGAACTCGTCGGCTTCCAGATTTGTGGCGTCGAATGTGAACTGGTGGTAGTAAGGGGAGATGAAATTGAAGTCGCCCTGAGCGATGTTCGTGTTGACAAAGGCCGATTCCTTGTCGAAAAACATCCTGTCCCTCCTGTCCAGACTGGCTGTCCAGGAGACATTGCCTGTGGAATCTTTGGCGGACACCACATTGGTTGACACGATGTAGATGAAGTCCGGCTTCTCGGGGGAGATTGGCTTTCCCGTGCTGTAAATCCCGAATCCCGTTCCTGTCGGAGACTCCGTTGTCTCCTTTTCTGTGCTGCAGGCACGCTCAAGCGGATAGACAGCCTGAAGGACCTTCTTGCGGAGCAGGGGATGCAGGCCGGGATTGTCGGAGAGATATTTCCTGACTTCCTCGAGGGCGGCAGGGGAGCGGTGGCCCGCAAGGAGCCTTTCGCACCAGTTCCCCGGGAAGAATATGTCCCCTGTGCGCTGTGTCTCAGGCAGGAGGTCGAGGGCGGGACGGATGTATTTCACCGATTCCTCATCCCTCAGCGGATGGTTGAGGTAATAGAGGACAGAAAGCGTCCACGGCTCAATCCTGCGGTTGGCAGGGTCGGCAAGTGAACTGAAAAGGCTGTCCCTGCAGGATTGCCCTCCCGTGCAGACCGCCCTGGAGATGAAGTCGAACTGCCTGAGGCGGTCCCGGTCAGTCAGCCTGCCTCTCTGCACCTCAATCAGCCTGTCTGCCATCTGTGGCAGTCTGACACACAGTTCGTAAGTCAGGGTCATATAGTCGCTTTCGGAGAGCCTGCCGTCATTCCCCCTTTTCCAGATTTCCCATAGCCTTTCGGTGTTGGCCGCCGTTGAGCCGTTTTTCATAAGCAGCCTGAGCAACTGTGTCCTGACTGACGGAAGGGGATGCCTGTCGGACATTTCGGACAGGGATGCCTCCCTTGCGTTGTGATGTCTCCTTTCACAGCGGTTTTCCCCGCTGTCACGGTGTTCAAGCAACAGAGGCTCGGCCATATACGAAATCATTGACGATGCCGCGAGGTGGTCCCTCTCATTCGCGAGCGCACCGATGAGGAAGTCCAGCCATTTCGCGTTCCCGATGTTCCCGGCGCAGAAATTCTCGTGGAGATTCATCAGGGCAGCCTGCCTTGAAACGGCACGGTCCTCAGTCGGGAAATATGCCATCAGGCTGTCCGTCTGCTCCCTGTCCAGTTCAATGAATCCGTATGTTTCGCTGTCAAGGGCATCCCTGAATGACACCGCCCTGTGGACGGGCCACATCTCAGAGTCAACCCATTCCCGGCTGAACGAGCGCAGGTCCGCATCGGTCTCCCCGGAAAGTATTTCAATCAGGTCGTCCCAGGTGGCGTTCCCGTAGAGATATTTCCGGACATATTTCCGTATTCCCTCACGGAAGGCCTCCCCGCCCATCAGTTCCACCATCTTGCGCAACATCACAGGGGCTTTGTTGTAGATTATGCTGTTGTAAACCAGTCCTGCGTTACCGAGGTTGTCGAGTTCCTGCCTGATGCTTGTGCGCCCTTGTGTCCTGTCCTGTGCGACGGCAGCCGCCTTGTAGGTCTTGAGCCAGTTAAGACTGTGGTCAAGGTCGGGGTAGAGCGGGGCAGTGATCTCTGCGGCGAAGTAATTGGCGAACACCTCCTTGGTCCAGACATCATTGAACCACTCCATCGTGACCGCATCCCCAAACCACATGTGACTGGTCTCGTGGGCTATCAGTTCGGTCTGCCTGAGCCTTTCGTCAGGAGTTGGGCTGGCAGGGAGGAACAGCCTCGTGTCATTGTAGAAAGTCGCCCCCGCGTGCTCCATCCCGCCGAACTGGAAACCCGGAAGCACCACAAAATCGTATTTCTCAAAAGGATAAGGCACTCCCGTGAACTCCTCCTGCCAATTGAGCGCGAATTTCACCTGGCGGGCGATGTCCTGAAGTTGGGCAACTTTCGCGGGATCGCTCTCGCGGTGGTACGCTCCGATTCCCTCATCAGTAAAATACTGATATTCAAACTCTCCTGCGGCAAACGCAAACAGATATGTCGGAAGCGGGCTTGTCGGCTTGAATTTCAGGATTTTCCTGCCCTCCCTGTCAGGCACATTCACGGAACTCTCCAAAGCACTGTTGCCGACCGCTTTCCAGTGCGACGGAATCTCCAGTTCAAGAATGAACTCTGCCTTCAGGTCAGGCTGGTCAAAACAGGGAAATGCCGTCCTTGCGCGGTCAGGGACAAACAGGGTGTACATATACCCATCCCTCCTGTTGAGCGACTGTCCCCCTGCGGTAAACTCAATCTCAATCCGGTTAGCCCCCTTTCTCAGGAACTTTCCGGGAACGGTCAGGTGCTCGTTTTCCGCCACGACAGGGCATTCCTTCCCGTTTGCCCTGACCGAATGGATTTTCCGCGCGTCCTCCCTGAAGTCCAGGACCAGGTCCGCGCGCCTTCCCAATGTGCAGGACACCGTCTCCTTCCCTTCGACTTCCTCCGCAGTCCCCTCGGGGATGTCAAATCTCAGACTGTATCTTAAATCGCTGACATTCGACTTCCTTTCCTCCGCCAGCCATCGCGGCACTCCTTTTTCATCAAGGGAATATGCCACATTCCCGCGTGCGTCCGAAATGGACGCGGACGCGAGATAAACAAAAGAAAGTATTATATATATATGATATTTCATATTTACGGAATATGCAATATTCCCTGAAATGTCCTTTACCTTTTCAGGATCTCCATAAACTCGTCTCCTGTGATCGTCTCTTTCTCAAGAAGATATTCGGCAGCGGCGTGCATCTTCCCAAGATTCTCCGAAATGATTGCCGCCGCCTTGTCCTTTGCGGAGGCTATCATCCTGCGCACCTCCTCGTCAATCTCCGCCGCCGTCCTTTCTGAACAGGCCTGCTGCGATGAGCCCCCGAGGTAGGAATTCCCCCTGTTCTCAAGTGCCATCATCCCGTATTTGTCGCTCATTCCATAGACGGTTATCATTGACCGGGCCATCCGTGTAGCCTTCTCGATGTCATTCGAGGCCCCTGTGGTGCAGGTCCCGCAGATGATTTCCTCGGCGACCCTGCCTCCCGTCAATGTCGCAAGGCGGTTGAGGAGATATTCCTTGCTGTAGAGGAATTTCTCTCCCTCGTCCACCTGCATCGTGTAGCCGAGCGCGCCCGAAGTCCTCGGAATGATGGTGATTTTCTGGACGGGAGCCGAATTGCTCTGGACTGCGGCGACCATCGCGTGGCCTATCTCGTGATAGGCTATAATCCTTTTCTCCTCGAATGAGATGACGGCGTTCTTCCTCTGCTCGCCCGCCATAACAACCTCCACGCTTTCCTCAAGGTCCTCAGTCGTGGCGGCCTTCTTTCCTGTCCTGACAGCCCTCAGGGCAGCCTCGTTCACGATGTTCGCCAGTTCCGCACCTGATGAGCCTGCGGTTGACCTTGCAATCAGGTCAAGATCCACATCCTCGTGCCTGATGTTCTTGAGATGGACATTGAGGATTGCCTTTCTTCCTTGCAGGTCAGGGAGTTCCATCTGCACCCTCCTGTCGAATCTGCCTGGCCTGAGAAGCGCTTTGTCAAGACTGTCGGGGCGGTTGGTCGCGGCAAGAATGATGACCCCCTTGTCCGAGTCGAATCCGTCCATCTCCGTCAGAAGTTGGTTAAGGGTCTGCTCCCTCTCGTCGTTCCCTCCGATGTTGCCTTCCCTGCTTTTCCCGATGGCGTCGATCTCGTCAATGAAAATTATGCAGGGAGCCTTTGCCTGTGCCTGGCTGAACAGGTCACGGACCTTGGCGGCACCCATCCCGACAAACATCTGGACGAATTCCGAGCCTGACATCGAGAAGAACGGGACTCCCGCCTCTCCTGCCACAGCCCTTGCAATGAGGGTCTTTCCCGTCCCCGGAGGGCCGACTAAAAGCACGCCTTTTGGAAGATGCGCCCCGAGTTCATTATATTTCGCAGGATTGTGGAGGAAATCGACTATTTCCATCAGCCCGTCCTTCGCCTCGTCCTGGCCTGCCACATCCTCAAACCTCGTCTTGATGTCATTCTCCGCATACACCTTTGCCCCGCTCTGTCCGAACTGCATAAAATTCCCCATTCCGCCTCCTCCCTGGCCTGCCTTGCCTGCCATCTTCTTCACGGCAGAACTCATCAGCCAGTATATCAGCATACCTGGGAGCACCCACCAGAGGATGAAGTCAAGAATCGGCGACTTCTCACGGCTGAGTTTCTTCACGAAACGGATTTTCCCGTCCTCGTTAGGGCTCTGGGCGTTGGACAGCCTCTCCACAAGATTCGGGTCGTCAATGGCCCCTGTGATGTAGGTCGTGTCCCGTTTCCCCTTCAGTTTCTCCTGGTATGTCGAGGGGATGCTCTTGGTGTAGAGCACTTTGTCATTGTCAATCACGACATCGCAGACCTCCCCGCTCTCCACATCCTTTATGAATGTCCCGTAATCGGTGTCAACCACGCTGTTGCCCCTGCCTGAAGGGAAAAGCAGACCGTTGATCAGCACCAGGGCTATGAACATCACAATCAACGACCAGAAAGTCGGTGTCTTTCCGTTCTTTACCTCGCCTTTGGCGTTCTCCTGCTTCTTCTGGGAGTTCTCCTCCTGAAATTCAACAAATTTCATAAAATCATCATTTGAAAGGGGTACAAATTTATCAAAAATACGCATAAAATTGCAACTATGCTCCTTTATGAGTAAATTAGCACCGTTTTTGACAAAATAACAACCACATATATTATGACAAACTACAAAACCGATTCAAGAATTGTACTGACGCTTGATGCGGGAGGTACCAATATGGTCTTCGGCGCGATGCGCGGAGGGGAGTTCATCGTTGATCCTATCACATTGCCGTCCAATGCCAACAACCTGGACCTTTGCCTTGACACTATGGTGGTGGGATTCGAGTCCGTCATCAACAAGCTTACGGAGAAGCCGTCCGCCATCAGTTTCGCTTTTCCTGGACCTGCCGACTATCCTAACGGCATAATCGGGGGCTATCTTCCGAATTTCCCGTCATTCCGCGACGGAGTCGCCCTCGGACCTTTCCTCAGGAACAAGTTCGGAATACCTGTATTCATCAACAATGACGGTGACCTGTTCGCATACGGGGAGGCTCTTGGAGGCGCCCTTCCTGAAATCAATGCCAGACTGAAGGCGGCGGGAAGCGCAAAGACCTACAAAAATCTTGTGGGCTACACTTTCGGGACAGGGCTGGGAATCGGTATTGTCGTCGGCGGTGAACTGAACAGGGGAGACAACTCCTGTGTGGAGACCTTCTGCCTGCCGAACTGCAAATATCCGGGGATAATAGTCGAGGACAGCGTTGCGGTAAGGGCCGTGAAGAGGGTCTATGGCGAACTGTCAGGCAATCCTGGCCACAATCTCGAGCCTAAGGACATCTTCGAGATTGCCGAGGGTCTCAGGGAAGGGGATATGGAGGCAGCCAAGGGCGCATTTGCCCAGATGGGTGAGATCGCGGGCGACACGATGGCTACGGCTGTCACCCTCATTGACGGTCTGATTGTCATAGGCGGCGGAATCACAGCCGCACGCAAATACATTATGCCGTCCCTGTTCGCATCCCTCCGCTCCAAGATCCGCACGCTCACGGGAGATGAACTCAACAGGGTGCAGATGAAGGTTTATGACCTTGATGACGAACAGGAGTTCGCATTGTTCGCCAAAGGCGACCGCCGCAGCCTGAAAGTCTATGGCTCGGATGAATATGTGGACTACGACCCTCAGAAACGCATCGGAGTGGCAATCTCAAAAATGGGAGCGAGCAAGGCCATATCCGTCGGGGCTTATACATTCGCCCTCAGTGAGTTGGACAAAGCAGTAATTGAATAAGACGGCGATTTCTGCGTTGTGGCTCTTGCCAAAATCCTCACAACCGGAAGGTTGCTGCGGCATTTGGCTTCAAGCCTCGCCTTGAACTCACCGCCTTATTCAATTACTGAAATTAACTGGTTGTTTGGCCCTTGGCCTCCCTTTGGCTATTCAATCACGGAAAGTTCATTAAACAGCCACGAGGCATTACCTATCTTTTCAATGGTGAAAAGCACATAGCGGATGTCAAGGGCGATGTTCCTGCAGAAGTCAGGGTCGAATGCTATGTCGCTCATAGTGCCTTCCCAGACCCTGTCGAAATTGATTCCGATGAGGTCTCCGTCGGCATTGAGCACAGGGCTTCCGGAATTGCCGCCGCTGGTGTGGTTTGTGGCGAGGAAGCAGACAGGGACCTCTCCCTCAGGGGTCGTCCATTTCCCGAAATCCCGTGAGGCATATATGTCACGCAGGCGCTGCGGGATGTTGTAGTCGTATATCTCGGGATTGTCCTTTTCGATTATTCCCTTCAAGGTCGAATATGGCCTATAGACGATGCCGTCGGAAGGGGAGTAGCCTTTCACATTTCCGTAGGCGACCCTGAGGGTCAGGTTTGCATCTGGGTAGAATTGGCGTGACGGGGTGGACGGGTCGGCTGAATATTCCATCTGACCGCGCATATAATCCCTGTAGGCGGGCTGGAGGCTGCTGTTGATTCGGCCCAGTCCCGGAAGGATTTCAGAAGCATACCATTTCCCGAACTCGACGGCAAACTCCACGGCAGGGTCTCCGTCCACAAGGGATGTGTCGGCCGGAGTGAGGGATGCCACACGGGTGCTGTCCGTGAAGACGGATTCCGAGAAAATATGTTCCGCCCAGTTGGAGATGTTTCCGTATTCCTGAAGTTTGTTCTTGAGCCACAATGGCTTGTACTCATCGGAAAGCGTCTTGTCAAAAGACTCCATCATACTGATGAATATCTCCTTGTCAATCGGGAGATACCAGTCCTTGTAGAATGATGCCGCCTGTGAGGCAATCATACCGTCACGCGAACTGTCTTCAGACCTCAGTGCAGAGGCGATTCTGCCTGCGAACTGGGTCAGTTCCACCGCGCGTGCCGTCTCGCTGTAGTAGTCCGCAGCAAACGCAAGCGGCTCCAGTTCTGCATACAGCCCCGCAATCTTCTCCGTCAGGCCTTCGTATTGGCTGCCTTCAGCCCATTTTGAAAATTCAGCCTCGTACTCCTGTTTTGCCTTGACAGTCTGCATCTTGCGAAGCCCCCGGGATTCCCCTTGCCATTTCTTCCAGGAATTTGCGACGGAGGCGTTCTTCGAGGCATACTGGATTCTGACCTTCCTGTCGGCTTCCATATATTTCTTCTGGATGCCGAGCCTGGCGGTGCGCAGGGCGATTTTCGCAGGGTCGGATATATCAGAGACATAGCGGACCCCCTCGGAGTGAATGTACTCCTGGGTCCTGCCAGGGAAACCGTAGATGAAAGTGAAGTCGCCCTCCTTCACACCTCCGGTGGAGATTTTCAGATATTTTGCAGGGTGATATGGAACATTGTCGGCGCTGTACGGCGCAGGGTTGTTGTCCTTGTCGGCATATACCCTGAATATGGAGAAGTCCCCCGTGTGCCTCGGCCACATCCAGTTGTCGGTGTCACCTCCGAATTTGCCGATTGATGAAGGCGGCGCTCCGACAAGGCGGACGTCGGAATATTCGCGGTAAAGGAAAAGGAAATATTGATTTCCGTAATATAATGCCTCGACTGTCGCCCGAAGCCCTTTCCCCCCGGCTGTCACCTCTTTGATGAGGGCTTTTGAGTTTGCCTTTACGGTTGCGCTTCTCTCGGATTCGGTCATTTCAGGAGTGCAGTCCTTCAGTATCACTGAAGTGACATCTTCCATACGGACAAGGAAACTGACCGAAAGCCCCTCGTTTGGAAGTTCTTCCGAGCGGCTCATTGCCCAGAAGCCGTCCCTGAGATAGTCGTGGTCGATGCTGCTGTGCTTCTGGATCTGCGGGAATCCGCAATGATGGTTGGTCAGCAGGAGCCCGTCAGGGGAAATCATCTCTCCCGTGCATCCCCGTCCGAAAAGCACCACGGCATCCTTCAGGGATGCCTGGTTGACACTATAGATGTCTTCGGCACTCAGACGGCAGCCTTTGGACTGCATATCGGCCGTTCTCTGGGAAATCAGGGCAGGAAGCCACATTCCCTCATCCGCCCTTGCCGCCAATGCCGCCAGCAAGGCTGCGGTAATCAGTAATGCTTTCTTTATCATAATATTATAATTCTATTCTCTAAGGCGAGAGTCGATGATGATGGTGACAGGCCCGTCATTGACAAGCGACACTTTCATATCCGCCCCGAATATGCCCCTGCCGACCGTAATCCCGGAAACCTCCCCGAGCGTCCCGCAGAACATCTCATAAAGCGGAACGGCGGTCTCGTGTCCCGCAGCCCGTATGTACGAAGGCCTGTTGCCTTTCCTGGTCGAAGCCGTCAGGGTGAACTGCGAGACTGCAAGGATTCCCCCTCCTGTCTCCACCACACTCCTGTTCATCACCCCTTCCTCGTCATCGAATATCCTCAGCCCCGCTGCCTTTCCCGCCAGCCATCTCACATCCTCAGGGGTATCCCCCCTCTCAACACCGACAAGGATCAGAAGACCCTTGCCGATTGAAGACACCAGTTCAGGGCCAACGGTGACGCTCGCCTCCGAAACCCTTTGAATCACAAGACGCATAGGTCAGTCATCAGAACTTGTGGAACTGTTCGGGTTGAGGAAGTTGACCGGATCGGACCATTGCAGCGTGCCCTTGATAGGAATGTCATTGCCGTTGCCTGTGGCATCCTTGAACTCGCTTCCTTCCCCCTCGTCCATTTTCCAGTATCCGAGAAGCCCGTTGCTGTCAGGAGCGACCTCCCTGCTCATATTCTCACGGATGGTGCTCTGCCCGAGGCATTTGCCCCAAAGTCTCAGTTGGGCAAGCGAAGCCGTCTGGCCGGAAATGAGATTCTGGGCGAAAGTCAGGCTGCCGAATGAGAACTTCTTGCCTGCAAGGGTCATGCTCACATCTTCCTCCCCGTTGATGAAGAGGGTGAGGTCGTTCCCGTCGAAGGTGTAGGCTATATGATACCATTTTCCCGCCACCCAAGGATGGGACAGGTCGTCCATATAGGCTCCTGACATCTGATTCTGGAACCAAGGACCGTCACCTGTGGTGTAGTTCTTCGCCCACCATCTGATGTAGAACTCGCCTGTCGAGATAGGGGATGAGTTCCCGTAGAAGGCCTCTCCGCCGTAAATGTTGTCCATCTTCATCCAGAACTCCATCGTCAGTTCGTCAAGACTCTGGAACGGGGTTGTGAATGCTGCCCCGGAACTGCCGTTCGCATTGGTAAGGACAGGAGTTTTCTGTGTGACAGGATTTGCGAAAAGCAACATAATGTGTCCTGCACTGGAGACCGCTTCCACCGGTCCTTCAACGGAAGCGATCTTTATTGGCAGGGCGTATGCCTTGCCGTCCTTCGCCTCAAAAGGCTCTATCCTCAGATTCAGTTTCTCCGAAAGGCTTCCTGCGGGAATCCTCACAGTCCTGTCGAAAGACCTGTACTCTTCAGGCAGGACCTCATAGGACGAGCCTTTGCGGCTGTTGTATTCCGAAATGAACTCCCCGTCGATGTCAAGATTCACGGTGACATCCTGGTCCGCGTAATTCATCAGTCTGATGTTCAGCGCCCTCTCATACACTCCGTTGAGGACGACCGTCTCGATCTGCTGGGTGAATTTGTCGGCAGGGGCAGCCTCGTCGATGTAAACGGCGTTGGTGATGACACTGTACTTCGCATTGTCACAGGAGATGGACGCAATGGCAACTGCACAGATGCAGATGGCGTTTGTAAATATCCTCTTCATAATCTTACTCATTCTCATCAGTCTGTTCTTCTTTCTGATTGTCCTCTTCCCTTTTCTTCAGAGTCTCGGGAGACGGATTCATCTCCTGGATGACCGCACGCATTATCTGGTAGTCATCCAGTTTGCCTCCGAGGTTGAAGCGGTATGCCCCGACTCCTCCTGTCCTTTCCTCAGGCATAGAGGGCCTGCGGTATTTCGCCATACCCATCAGGGAATAATAGACGCTCCCGTCCCTGTCGGTGTACTCCGGTCCGCCGTTCCTCTGGTTTGCCTCGAAATCCTCGCACCAGATTGTCTTGCGGAGAATCGTGCGCTCGTCCTCCAAAGCCCCGAACTTGCTCAGGAGCCTGCCGAAACGGTTGTCAAGATCCCAGTAGCCACGGCAGTAATAGGACTGTATGATGTAGTAGTCGAGCAGGGGACCGCTTTCAGGCCTGAGGGTCTGTGGCTCACCGTCAACAGCCAGAATCAGACCGCTTCCCGACTGCGGACCCATATATTTGGCGACCTCCGAAAGGAAGACGTGCATCGCATCGCTGTTGCCTGAAATGTTGCCGGAGTAGCCGTAGTTAGGCTCATAGTCGAAGTCACATCCGTCGTAGCCGTATCTCTTGCAGGTGTCCACGATGGCGCGCGCGTATTTGCGGATGGCCTCGTCCGCCTCCTCCGTGTAGTC
>JBJEJS010000162.1:0-2905 GCA_051878235.1 Candidatus Cryptobacteroides sp. | reverse complement strand
ATCCGCAAGGGCGTCAACCATCTTGTCGAGGGCCTCCTGCAACTTGGACCCGAGCATCATCTTCATCATCAGGTTCAGGTCCGCCACCAGTTCGATGTGGAAATCGGTCTGCTCGCCTGAGTCCGGCACAGGGTCGAAGAACAATGAGACGGTGAACTGGAAAGGCGCGCCGTCATCCTTGAAGCCGATCCGGGAATATGGAGTCCTCTCCGCGATCCTCACTCCCACATTGAAGCCCTGCACAACGGCGTGCAGCGAGTCGGAGTCGGCGGTTACGCCCTCCCTCTTGTCCGGAGGGAGAAGGCCCACAAAATTACGCATATCGACAAACGCCATATAAAGCACATACGGCGATTTCATCACGACTGAATGTTTGCTTTTTATTTCTGTCCTCATAGCCTTATTCCTTGCCCCAAGTTGACGGTGAATACCTCCATTCCTTAAGGAGCGCGATCTCGGACTCCTTTATATATCCTGTCTCGCTGGCGACATCTATCAGCGTGTCATAATTCGTCAGGGTCGTGAGTTCGACATTGGCGTTCTCGAAAGCCCTGCGCGACTGGTTGAAATTGTAGGAGAATATCGCCACCATTCCCATAATCTGCGCATCCGCCTTCACAAGGGCGTCGGCCGCCCCGAGGCTGCTCATTCCTGTCGAAATGAGATCCTCGACGACAACCACCTTGGAGCGTGGCTCGAGTATGCCCTCTATCTGGGAGCCTGTCCCGTGATCCTTAGGCTTCGGCCTGACATATATGAACGGCTTTCCGAGCATATGGGCAATCAGGGCCCCCGGAGCAATCGCCCCTGTGGCGACACCCGCTATGACCTCCGCATCGGGATACCTCTCCGTGATTATGTCCGCCATCATCCTGCACACCCTCTCCCTGATTTCAGGGAAGGAGAGGATTCTGCGGTTGTCACAATATATTGGGGAGTTCCAGCCGGAAGCCCACACAAACGGCTTTTCCGGTCTCAGCATAACAGCCTTTATGTCCAGGAGGGACTTTGCAACCGACCTTTCGATTGAATCCATATCAATTTCTTCTTTAATTATCACTTCTTCTGCCTATATTTGCAGGCATATCCTCGCAAAGATAATAAAATTAGATTGATATATGTATAAAATATATTTTGAAAAGCGGAGCATTATCATCTGTCCTCCCCACGAGCAGGCGCTCGGGGATCCCAACGCGATACAGTTCTGCATCGGGGAGAGGTTTGACCTCCACGCCCTCATCGGGATGTTCGAGGTCTCCGACAGCCTCCACCGGATATACATCCCCACCTTGGACCCTGAGAGGACATACAGGAGAATCTGCTCGGAATTCAAGGAGGTGAACGCCGCAGGGGGGCTTGTGTCCAACAGGCGCGGAGACTTCCTTCTGATCAGGAGATACGGCCTGTGGGACCTTCCGAAAGGACATCAGGAGCCCGGAGAGGACATCAAGGTCACGGCCATCCGCGAAGTCGCGGAGGAGACGGGCATCAATGACCTGGAACTGAAGGACCTGATCTGCGTGACTGACCATTGCTACCGCAGGGACGGGATATGGCACCTCAAGCATACCTGGTGGTACAGTATGCTCCACACCGATCCTGCGGACCTGACCCCTCAGAGGGAGGAGGACATCTCGAAGGCGGCGTGGGTGGCAAAGTCCAGCCTGCCCCCGTTCCTGACCAACACCTATCCCTCAATCCAGGAGGTCTTCCGCGAGGCAAAGGTCTGATAATGAAGCGGTAACGGATTCTGTCGGAAAATAATCCGACAAAGTGAAACAAAGTTCAAAAAATTTCGTATAATAATATGTACTGTCAAAATCTAAACAGTCTATATGAAATTATCGCAATTTAACTTCGAACTCAAGAAAAGTCAGATAGCATCAAATCCCCCGAGATGGAGGGACGAGTGCAAGCTGATGGTCGTCCACAAAGACACAGGAGAGATAGAGCACAGGATATTCAAGGACATCCTTGACTATTTCGGCAAAGGTGACACCTTCGTGTTGAATGACACAAAGGTCTTTCCTGCAAGGCTTTACGGGAACAAGGAAAAGACAGGGGCTGACATCGAGGTCTTCCTTCTGAGGGAACTCAACAAGGAGCAGAGGCTTTGGGATGTCATTGTGGACCCTGCAAGGAAAATCCGCATAGGCAACAAACTTTATTTCGGGGAGGACGAGAGCCTCGTCGCCGAGGTCATCGACAACACGACCTCAAGGGGAAGGACTTTGAGATTCCTCTATGACGGTCCATACGAGGACTTCAAGCAGACCCTCTTCAGCCTCGGCGAGCCGCCTGTCCCGAAATGGGTCAAGGAGAAGGTCACCGAGGAGGACAAGGAGAACTTCCAGACGATTTTCGCCTCAAAGGAAGGGGCTGTTTCCGCTCCTGCGGCAGGGCTGCATTTCAGCCGTGAACTGTTCAACAGAATGATCCTCAAGGACATAAACAAGACATTCATCACCCTGCATATGGGCATCGGACATTTCCGTTCCGTCGATGTCGAGGACCTTTCAAAACACAAGATGGACTCCGAGAGGCTCATAATCACACAGGAGACTGCGGACGCGATCAACCGCACGAAACGGGAGAAGCACCGCGTCGTGGCTGTCGGAGCGACCGTGATGAGGGGACTGGAGGCATACTACACCACCAACGACGAGGTGATTGCCTACGACGGATGGACCAACAAGTTCATCTTCCCTCCGTACAGGTTTGCCATTCCTGACGCGATAGTCTCCAACTTCCATCTGCCTTGCTCCACAATGCTGATGTCAGTTGCGGCTTTCGGAGGATATGAACTGGTGATGAAGGCTTATGACACAGCCCTGAAGGAGGGATATATGTTCGGTCCTTACGGAGATGCGATGCTCGTTCTCTGACACGAAGGTGTTGTTTTACC
>JBJEJS010000161.1:0-2919 GCA_051878235.1 Candidatus Cryptobacteroides sp. | reverse complement strand
TCCTCGATGCAGGCGAGATGGCGACGGCCGTGGCCTTCGGTTACGACTGGCTCTACAACGAACTGAGCGAGGAAACCAAGGCAAAGGCGCGCGATGCAATCCAGAACTTCGCCTTCCAGCCTGCATTCGACCACAGTTGGAACTTGAACTTCTACACCTCGAACTCCAACTGGAACCAGGTCTGCAACGGGGGACTGGTCTGCGCCGCCCTTGCAGTCTATGAGTCCAACAAGAAGAACTGCCAGAAGATCATCGATGACGCGGTCTCCTCGAACGCCGACCCGATGAAGACGATGTACTCCCCTGACGGGAACTATATGGAGGGCTACGCCTACTGGTGCTACGGAACGACTTACCAATGTCTGATGATGGCCGCCCTCGAATCCGTCATCGGCACTGACTACGGTCTGGGGAACATCAAGGGATTCTCGCAGACAGGAAGATATATGCAGTATATGGAAGGGGTCAACAACCGCGTCTTCAACTACAGCGACAACGGAGGCTACGCCTCTTTCCTTCTGCCACAATGGTACTTTGCGGAAAAATACTCCGACGAGTCCCTGCTCTACAACGAAATCAGGAAACTTCCTGCATACACAGGCGCGGCAGCGGGGACGGAGGAAAGGCTTCTGCCGATGGTCGTCTCCTTCATCAAGGACGTCAACCTGGACAATTGCAAGGCCCCTACGGAAAAAATCTGGTCAGGAAACGGGATGAACCCGATTTTCATAGTCAAGACCGGATGGGACAGTTCCGACAGCGACAAATATCTGGGAGTCAAGGCAGGACGCGCCAGGAACAGCCACGGGCATATGGATGCCGGCTCATTCGTCTATGACGCACAGGGAGTAAGGTGGGTGACCGATCTTGGATCAACATCCTACACGGCTGCCGAAGTCGGGCTGAAGGAACTCGGGGGCAACTTCTGGACAATGACCCAGGAATCAATGAGATGGGATGTCTGCGTGCTCAACAACAGGTACCACAACACCTTGACAATCAATGACGAAAACCATCTGGTGGACAATGTGGCCACAGTTGAGGAGACTTTTGAGAAGAACGGGGAGATCGGAGGCACAGTTGACATAACCCCTGCCCTTTCCAACGAGGTGACCTCAGCCATAAGGACTGCAAAGATCGTCGGGGACAAGGACCTTGTGGTAATCGACGAAATCCGGGCAAAGGACGACAAGGCGGCCTCCGTAAGGTGGAACATAATGACCCAGGCACAGCCGACGGTCGAGGACGGGTGCATAGTCCTCAAACTTGCAGGCAAGACAATGTACCTCACGGCATCCTGCGACATAGCGCCGGTACAGTTGAAGATTTTCGAGATGACCAAGACATTCGACTTCGACACCATCCCTTCAGGAGTGTATGCGGTCGGATTCGAGACCGTCATCCCTGCCGGAAAATCTGCCGTGCTCACAGCCAAATTGTCACCAGAAAAATAATAGCATAATGATGAAAAAATTCCTTTTGATGATTCTTGCCCTCACGTGGGGCGCGGCTGTCTGGGGACAGCCTGCTGAAGAGAAACAGCCTCTTGAGAACACGGTGCAGCCGGGCTACCGCTCGATTTGGTTTCAACTCGGGAAAATGACCGATTACGGTGTGAAATATTCCGGAGGCTACGGCACCTACACGGCAAAGCACTCCCCTATGGCGGTGTATGCCCCTGAGGTTGACAAGACCTTCTTCGTTTACGGAGGGACACCTTCGGAAAAGGAAAGGAAACTCCTGTGTATGGTGGGCTGCTTCGACCACAAGACAGGGATGGTCTGCCGTCCTGTGGTGGTCTATGACAAAGGCAAACTCGGAGTGAACGATCCCCACGACAACCCCGCAATAATCATCGATTCGGAAGGCTATCTCTGGGTCTATGTGGCAGGAAGGGGCAACAAGCGCCCTGGACACCGCTTCCGCAGCGTCCGCCCTTACGACATCTCCGAATTTGAACTCCAGAACAGTTCCATTATGGCATACCCGAATCCGAGATATGTGCCGGGGAAAGGTCATTTCCTTTTCTTCACCAGATATGACGGCGTGAGGCAGTTGTTCTTCCAGACCAGCCCGGACGGGAAGACCTGGAGCGACTACAGGCAGATTGCAAGCATCAAGGACGGGAAGGAGACCCTCTCAGGGCATTACCAGATCATAGGCCAGTGCGGGAACAAACTTGCCACGGCGTTCAACCGCCACCTCAACGGGGCGTGCGACACGAGGACCAACATCTACTATCTCCAGACAGAGGACTTCGGACAGACCTGGACCACAGTGGACGGGACTGAGGTGGAACTTCCAGTGACCACCAAGGACCATCCTTGCCGCGTGCTTGAGGTGGAGTCAAAGGGAAAGAATGTCTATATCAAGGACGTCAATTTCGACGCTGACGGCAACCCTCTGATTCTCTATGTGATGAGCGACGGCTTTGAGTCAGGTCCTGCAAACGGTCCGCGCGAGTGGTATGTCGCCCATTGGACCGGCAAGAAATGGGACTTCCAGTATGTCACGGCCTCAACCCACAACTACGACACAGGAAGCATCTATGTCGAAGGAAAGGTCTGGAGGGTCATAGGCCCGACAGAGGCAGGCCCGCAGAAATGGGGCTCAGGGGGAGAGGTCGCCTCGTGGACAAGCAAAGGGAACGGAAAATGGAAGAAAGACAGGCAGTACACGATGAACAGCCCTTTGAACCACCATTATGTACGCCGTCCTTACGATGCGAAGGATCCGTTCTACGCCTACTGGGCCGACGGGAATCCTGACAAGCAGTCAATCTGCCACCTTTATTTCGGTGACTCCAAAGGCAATGTCTGGAGACTGCCTTACGATATGAAGGACGAATGGGAGAAGCCTGAAAAGGTGGAATTCAGTTCACGAGGACCAGTCGTAGTCCGATAGCCTTGTCCCTGACAT
>JBJEJS010000160.1:0-14960 GCA_051878235.1 Candidatus Cryptobacteroides sp. | reverse complement strand
GTATCGGTTTAAAAGCTATTAGTTTTGTAACTTTGCACCCGTTTGAATCACTAATAGCACTAATGTAGCATTGGAACTATGGCCAAATTGACAGAAAAACTAGCTTACGCCCTCGGAGACGCAGCTGCCGGAGGCATTGTCTGGAAGGTGATGTCCATCGCCTTCCCTTTCTTTTTCACAAACATCTACGGACTCACGCTCGCCGACACGGCCGCGCTTATGCTCATAGCAAGGATGTTTGATGTGGTGACTGACCCTCTTATGGGGTCCCTTGCCGACCGCACCCGCAGCCGTTGGGGGACCTACCGCCCGTGGATGATTTTCGGGGCGCTCCCTCTCGGGCTCGTTTTTGCCCTGCTCCTTTATACTCCCGATTTCGGTCCTGTCGGCAAACGCATCTGGGCATACGGATTCTATCTTCTGATGATGGCCGTCTATACTGCCGTGAATGTGCCTTACGGCTCTCTGCTCGGCGTGATGACCGACGATGACAACGAAAAGAACCAGTTCTCCTCATTCAGGATGGTCGGGGCATACGCAATGGGCTTTGTGACCCTGCTCAGTTTCCCTTACATCCAGAAACTCATCGGAGGCAGCGAGGCTCACCAGTACGCCGTCATCGGAGCCTCTTTCGGTGCTGTCGCCGCCCTGATGACCCTCCTCTGCGGTCTTTTCACAAAGGAAAGGCTCAAACCGGTCCGTGCGGAGAAATTCTCCTTCAAACCTTTCGCCGACCTTTTCCGCAACAAACCGTGGATTTACCTCACCCTCGTGGGAATCTGCACGAACTTCTTCAACGGCTTCAGGTATGCCGCCGCGGCCTATATGTTCACCTACTGCCTGCCCGGTGAAATCACCGTTATGGGTCTGATAATCAACTACACAGTGTTTATGACCTTCGGCGAGGTCGTGTGTATGGTTGCGGGAGGCCTCTCTCCGAAATTCACCTCCTGGGCGGGTTCCAAGAGGAGGGCGTTCATCTATGCCACCCTGATCTGCCTTGTCACTTCGGTCCTTTTCTTCTTCATCCCTATGGACCCGTCGTACATCTGGCTGATGATTATTTTCGTCATCATAACCTCAATAGGCATCGGAATCTACTCCCCGCTACTGTGGTCGATGTATGCCGATGTGGCCGATTATGCGACGCAGAAGAACGGAACCTCCTCGACAGGTCTGATTTTCTCTTCGGGAACGATGTCCCAGAAGTTCGGTTCGGCGATTTCCGGAGCCCTCATCACCCTCTTCCTCGGCTGGGCGGGCCTGCACACCCCGGAAGGCGCGTCCGAACCGGTAATCGCGGAAGGCTGCATCGGGAGCGTGCGCACAATGGTCTGGGCCCTCTTCTCGCTCATACCTGCCGCCGTCAGCGTCATAATGCTGATACTTGTTCATAAGTACCCGATAAAGAAATAAATATATACTTGCTTTAAGAACCATATTTGATGAAAATCGGTTATGCTATGTTATTTTGTGCTCTTGCGGTGGCAATGACACAGTCTTGTTCGGCAGGGAATCCTGACACGGACATAAAAGAGGACCTTTCCGAAGGCAAGACGGAAGAGCCGACTGTGGAAGAAATCACCTTTGAGGAGGAGACTCTCAATGTTGAGAACGGCTATGTCAGGAATTACCTTGCGACGGCAACTTCCACTTTCCTTTCATCGAACAAATCTGCCACTGATTTTGGCGGGAATGACAATCAGGACCGTCCTGCGGCCCACAAAGTGACTTTCGGGGTTGAGGGGGCGCAGATCACCCTTGCCTCCGAACCATCGTTCGCTGATGAATCCATTCTGCTGAGGGCCGTGGCCGACAGGGAGTTCTCCTTTGTAAACCTCATTCCGGGAGCGGACTATTATTACAAGGTGGAGAAGGACGGGAAACTTCTGCACGCCGCAAGGCTCACCGTGACGGGACTCGTCAGGATGATTTACCTTGAGGACGGATTCAACATCAGGGACATCGGCGGCTGGACCGGATTGGGAGGCAGGAAGGTCAAATACGGGCTGCTCTACCGTGGAGGAAGCCTCGGGGGAACCAACAGGGGTCCTGCCGGGGGCCAGACTCTCGTGGTGACCGACATCGGCGAGGCGACAAAGGTCGAACTCAAAAGACTGGGTATCAATGCCCATCTGGACCTTCGTGCCGCGACCAACTCCGGAAAGTACATCGCGGGGGAACTCAGCAACCATTCCTACGCCCGTGATGTCACGACCATCCCGGATGCCGATTTCAACAACACGATGACAGACTACGGGGCATACAATGAGGACGCCTCCCTTGTCAGTGACATCGCGTGGATAATCTGGGAACTCCGCCGGGGGAAATCAGTCTATTTCAACTGCCGCCAGGGGGCGGACCGCACCGGGGCCGTGGCCTTCCTCCTTGAATGTCTCCTGGGATGTTATGACCGGCCGGCCGCCACTGGAGCCAACCAGACTGCGCTCGACTATGAACTGACGGGCTTTTCCGGGGCAGACCGCACGGACAACATCAAGATGAACAGTTACCGTGGCGCCCCTGATGCCTACAACAGCCATTCGAAAATCTCCTACCAGTTGATAAATCTGACCGTTCCGGAAGATGCGGCCGCCACCGTGCAGCAGAAAGCATATTACTACCTGAACGGGTACTGGAAAACCGCGATCCCGTCCCAATCCTCAGGCAGAACGCTTGAGCAGAGCAGGATCGCAGTCAGTTCGCAGGACCTTGACTGGCTGATTTGCAAAATGTTGGATATGTCCCAAACGGAATATTCACCTTTCCGCCCGTCCTGGGCACAGTCCTATCCGGACCAGGACCTCAGGACCGTCGCCGAGGCGAATGCCACTGTCCTGTCCTACCGGCCCTGACCTCCGGTCAGCCTCTCCGTCCTGCCCTCCCTTCCAGTCATGCCCGGCCCGACCGGGCATCTGCCCCTAATCCTCAGCGGACAAGATATCCATCAGTTCAGTGTTGAACCAAACGAATTCCTTTCCTATCTTTGACTTGGTCAAAAGTCCGAGTCCTTCCAAAGCAGTCAAATGTTTTTTTGCGGTGTTCACACTCCTGATCTTGTCTGAGAGCAGGTTCTTGGGACGGATATATGGCTGCCCAAAAAGTTTGGGAATTTCAATTTTTGCTATAGATGACTTCTGTCCGCGGATGATGCCCTCGGTTTTTGATATCAGGGCACATATCTTTTTAATTTTATATATGGTGTACTCAGAGGTCTGAATGACAGTTTCCATCATAAATATCAGCCAATCCCTCCAATTCTGTGTGCCTGTGACATTACTCAGGTTAAAGTAATATTTATCCTTGTTTTGGAGGATATATGCACTCATATACAGAATGGGGACTTCCAGAAGCCCTTTCTGGATGAGATAAAGCAGACAGATGATTCTTCCCGTTCTTCCATTCCCGTCACGGAATGGATGGATTGCCTCAAATTGGTAATGGGCCATCGCCATTTTCATCAAAGGGTCAACGGGAAATTTCGTGTCATCATTCAGGAATTCAACAAGGTCGTTCAGGAGTTTTTCTACAATGCCCGGCCCCCTTGGTGGGGTGTAAACTGTCTCTCCAATCAATGACCCCCATCCCCGTTTCTTGATGACAATCTCTGCCTGGTATGGACGGATTCCATCTTGAGTCTGCTTGATTTGGCGGTATATTTCAATGATGGTGTTGACAGTCAATTCCCCGTTTTTGACTATCTCTGCAAAACCTTTCCAAAGAGCCTCCCGGTAATGAAGGATTTCTTTCGCAGGTCCTTGAACATAGTCGTCATCCTGATATGTCAGTGCCTTATAAAGTTCATCATCAGTTGTGAAAATGTTTTCAATTGCACTACTGGCCTTTGCTTCACGCAGAGCGATGGTGTTTACGAAAATGGATTGGTTTGGCAACATTGACGCTATTCCCTTCAACTCGGCCAGTTTCCTGCTTGCTTCTGCAAGTTTTTGAATAACTGTAGCGTCTTGATACAGACTTTCTTCTGGCGGGAGTCCCGGAAGGGAATTGTATGGAATGTTCCTGTCGTAAGGTGTCATATATTGACAGATTTCGATTCAACTGTCAAATTTAGCGATTTTTTGACAGTTAACAATTTTTCTGTCAAAAATAATTAAGTGCCCGCTACTCCAAATGCCATTCGGTGCCGTCCTTGGTGTCCTTCAGGAGGATGCCGGCGGCCTTCAGCTCGTCACGGATGCGGTCGCTTGTAGCCCAGTCCTTGGCGTCCTTTGCCGCCTTGCGCTGACCGATGACCATATCCATAAGGCAGCCGATGGTCTTTGCCGCCTTGTCTGAGCCTGCCTCCTCGTCGCGCAGCCCGAGAACGCCGAAGACGATGTCCTCGAAAATCTGCATCAGGGCAGTTATGTCATTTGTGCTGAGTTTCAAAGACTTCTCCTTTGCGGAATTTATCATTCTCAGCGCATCGAAGATGTGCGAGAGCGCAATCGGAGTGTTGAGGTCGTCGCAAAGCGCGGTGTAGATGTCCTCAAAAAGGGTCTTGATTCCGGCGGAATCAGCAACGCAGGTCTCGGGAGCCGTGTCCGCGAGGAATTCCCCGTAAACCATCCCGTCTGCATCGTGTCCTTCAGTACCTTTCCACCTTGCCTCCACCCCTGCGGCGCGTGCCATTGCCTTGAGGTCCTTCGCTGCCTGGAGAACCCTCTTGAGCCCTTTCTCCGCAGCCTGGAGCGCCTCGTTGCTGAAGTCAAGCGTGCTTCTGTAATGGGCCTGGAGGATGAAGAAGCGGATTGTCATCGGGCTGTAGGCCTGTGCAAGAATTTCGTGCGTCCCCTCGAAAAGTTCCTGGAGAGTGATGAAATTGCCCAGGGACTTGCCCATCTTCTTCCCGTTGATGGTTATCATATTGTTGTGCATCCAGTACCTCACTCCGCCTTCCCCGCGTGATGCCGTGTTCTGTGCCAGTTCACATTCGTGGTGGGGGAACATCAGGTCCATTCCGCCGCCGTGAATGTCAAATTCCTTTCCGAGATATTTCCCGCTCATCGCCGAGCACTCGAGATGCCATCCCGGGAAGCCGTCGCTCCACGGTGAAGGCCAGCGCATTATGTGCTCCGGAGACGCCTTCTTCCAGAGGGCGAAGTCGTAGGACGCCCTTTTGTCCTGCTGCCCGTCCAGTTCGCGTGTCCCCTCGAGGACCTGGTCAAGGGTGCGTCCTGAGAGCATCCCGTACTTGTGGTCCTTGTCATATTTCCTGACATCGAAGTAGATGGACCCGTTGCTTTCGTAGGCATAGCCGGCATCAAGGATCTTCTTCACAAGGTCGATCTGCTCGATGATGTGCCCGGAGGCGCGCGGCTCGATTGACGGAGGGGCGACATTGAGCTGCCTCATAGCCTCGTGATACCTCAAAGTGTAGGTCTGGACCACCTCCATAGGCTCCAGCTGCTCGATTCTCGCCTTCTTTGCGATTTTGTCCTCACCCTCGTCCGCATCGTGCTCAAGGTGTCCCACATCGGTGATGTTCCTGACATACCTCACCTTGTAGCCAAGGTGGCGCATCAGCCTCACTAACACGTCGTAGGTCACTCCCGGCCTCGCGTGTCCGAGGTGGGCGTCACCATAGACTGTCGGTCCGCAGACGTAAAGTCCGACGAATCCCGGATTGACCGGAGTGAAAAGTTCCTTCTTCCTTGAAAGGGTGTCGGTTATATAGTATTCTCTCATATCACGGAAACATTTAAGGACGGCAAAAATAGGAAAAAACGGTCTAACTATCGAAGTTTTTTTAACTTTTCATAGTGAAGAGTGTCAATGTTATGAATTTTACAAAAAAAAATTTGGTAGGGGGGGGGAATCTTTTATTATTTTTGTCCCCGTTTTGTGAAGTGACGTACTATAAGACAAGGCTTTTATGACTCTGATTGCAGATGTTTCCCGTAAGAGGGTGGCACGTGTGTCTATCGTGCTGCTCTTTGCTTTGTCTTTCCCAATTGCAATGGACTCCCAAACCTCAGAGGGAAACGGTGGAAATGCCCGTGATCATAATGAAGTAACGTCGCATTTTCTTGACCGTTGGGCTTTTAAAACCAATGCCATTGAGTGGATGCTCACAATCCCGAATTTCAATGTGGAATTTGAACTTCTCCAATCTCCTTATAATCGTTGGACATTAGGACTTGAGGCCAAATACAATTGGAATACCTATCACAAGCATGTGCCTTCAGTAGTCTTCAATCATTTCGACATCCGTCCTGAGTTCCGGTATTATTTCCGTCAGAGGGCAAAACAGCCTGAAGCGGTTGGTGTCCAGGACTCGGTTAAACACAAGGCTCCACGTCCTCCTAAACCGTGGCGTGCATATTTTATTGGAGGATATGCGGATTTCGCCACCTATGCATTCAAATTCTCTCCCAAAGGCATACAAGGCAAGGCTGCCGGATTCGGTGCGACCGCAGGTTATGCTCTCCCGCTTTATATATACAATAAAGGTGCTGTTGACATCGAATTTTCATTTTCTGCCGGATTTGTTTCGGCCTCTATGGACAAATTCTATCACAATCCAAACGGAGACTGCTATGTTAAATATGATAAAGAAAGTAAGGGATGGCATTTCGTCCCGTATCCGGTTGTCTCTGAGATAAAGGTTGCATTTGCATGGCGTCATCTCTCAATAAAGGATAAATACATTAAGGAAGATCCCCGTCTTGAGAAGATTGCCAAGGTTGAGAAAGATATAAAGGCTTCATTCAGAAATGCTTCGGATTTGTTTGCAATAGGAATAGACGCGGCAAGGAAGGCTGAATATGATGAAAATCCACTTCTGAAGTTTGCACATTTCACTACTGAAATGGACAATGAATATGAGCGTATCGTTACTCAGGTACTGCCTAACAGTAATCTTTCTGAGTCGGATGCCAAGTCCCTTGAGAAAAGGGCCGTGTATGCCAGAAGAAAGACTGTCGGTGATTTCAGAAAAGAATGGAAGAAGGAATATGGCGCTGTCATAAAAGAAAAGGACGCTTTGCTGAAGGCACAGGAGAAGGGTGCGAAAGCACAGGCAAGAGAGGCTAAACGGCAGGAGAAGAAAGCCAAGGCAGAGGAGAAGAAATTTAAGTCAATGGAGCAGGATACTAAGGAACAGTCGGAAGTTTCAGAGACTGAAACAGGCGCAGAGGATCAGGAGAAGGCTATGAAGAAACAGAAGAAGCAGAAACTGAAGAAACCGAAAGGGGAAACGGACGCATCTGCGCAGGAAGAATGATATGAAAATGAGTGATAATATGAGACTATGCAGGATACGGCACATTGCAGGGGTTGTCTTGTCCTTTGCTGTCGTATTGTGCACAGTTGTCTGTTGTACATCTATTTCGTACGGTTATATAGACTATGGTGACGGCCAGACCCAGCCTAATGACCGTGTGTCCGTACAGTTCTCTGTCGGATGGCCGTCCGGTATCGGTCAGGCTGGGATTCCGGAGACCTGCTCCGTGCTTATGAGCAGGATTACCAATGAGGTCCATTATATCTGGGAAGTCAGTTCGGAACCTGAGGTGCCTGAACTTCCGGACCCGGATGCGGTTGAAGTTCCTGATGGTTCTGAGGTAGTCTTCCCCGGAACTGATGATTCGGAAGGGAATGATCTTCCCTCTGTTTTTGCCGGGGACTATTATTCCATTGCTTTCGCTTATGGAGGAAATACCGGTGAGAATGCCTACAATATTGAAAATATTGAAGAGTTCCGGACAGACACCCGTGTAGGAATGAAGGAAGTTTATGCACAGGTTCCCGTTATGTCAAAGGACAAGGTAAAGGAGAAATTCGGTGAGGATTTGAATGACTTCAATCCTTCACTGCCATATCTATATGAGACGGAGCCTTTGTATCTTGATGTCAGGAAGATCGTAAACCTGTTACCCGGTGATCCGAAATATTCCATTGACTTCGAAATGCGAGATTTGACGATGAATTTAACAATACGCTTGAATGTCAGACACGAAGATGAGGTTACTGTCGACAAACTAATTGCCGACCTGTCGGGAATCCCGTCGCAGATATGCCTTATGAACGGGGTTGTAACCAAGGATAGGACAGGCAGGGTCGTTTTCAATATGGAAAGGGTCCAAAGGGAAGGGACTATTGATGTTTATGAGGCAAAAATCCGTTCACTCGGGCTGCTTTCCGCTGAATCTTCATCCCTAAAGACTGGATTGGGAATTTTAAGGGTGTCGCTGACGGCTTCTTGCGGAGAAGTGTCGAGGGTGTTCTATGCAGGAATCAATCTTAAGAAGGAGATTGACAATTCCAGGCTGATGCTTATGACTTCCGACAACCTTGGCTACACGGCAAGGTTGGACAGCACTACGGAGGACCGTTTAATTGAGGTCGGTACAGAATTGACTGTCAGTATTGAACAGGTGGAGACTGCGGGCAATGAGGGAATTGGAGGTTGGTTTGATGACAATGATGACATTGAGGTGGAGCTGTAAGTGATGAAAAAATATAAGGTATATATTGGATTTTTATTGTTGGCCGGTTTGTCTTCCTGTGATGATTCTTATCGGGGTGTTGAGGATGAACTCGTCTCTGGCAAGGAACCTCTGCCTGTCATTGTTTCCGTCGGGGATCCTTCCGGCAATGTCGTCAAGTCCGCTCAGACCAAGGGCTTCGGACCAGTTGATAAAGTTTCGGACCTCCTTGGCAAAGATGTTTATGTCTATGCTTTCAACAAGAATGACGGCACTTCCTACAAAGTCACTAGAAAAACATCCGAACTTAGTTGTCTCGTGGATGCCTCCACTGACACCCCGTCATCAACAGGTGGCAAAAAGGCGATGTTGAATGCTTCGGAAGCATATCTTGACTGGGGAAGTTCCTCGAAGACCATTCTTTGGCCCAATTTGCAGAACAGCACGTTGGCATACGATTTCTTTGCCTATTATCTTGGTGGAATAACACCGTCCCCGTCCAGTATTGTCCGAGAGGACGACAGGATATTTCTTAATCTGGAGATAGACGGAAACAATGATCTGATGACTTCTAAATCCTATGTGACAGCATCACAGCAGGCAGGTATGTCCGACAAGGACAAGCTGTCTGTGGATGCATATTCATTCAGTTATTATACTGCTGCAAGGAACATCAATCCATCCTTTGTCTTCAATCACAACCTTGTCAGGCTGGATTTCGAGGCAATCCCGGGAGTCACAATGGATCTTCACAAGAAGGTCTTCATCCAGAATATCGTGGTGGCATCTCAGACAAACGCAAGGCTTACTGTTGCAGCAAAGGACCCTGCTCAGATGGGTGTTACCTTCATTGGAAGTCATAAATCACTGCCGATGGTCTTGAAGGACGGCAGTGCGTTCCCACAGGACAATTATTACATCATCACGAGGATGTCTGATTCCGAGCGTGCCGAGACCTTGACCTTTGACGGATCCCTTTTTCTCGCGCCGTCCTCTACCTATTCGGTGACAGTGGGTTTGAAGGAAATGGAACAGAACATGGAAGGAGTGCATCGTGAGGCAAATTTCAATTTTTCTATTTCAATGGGAGAAGACGGTTTTGTATGCGGAAACCGCTACAAAGTGAAAATGACTGTATATGGCTCTGATAATGTTTCCGTTTCTGTCTCGGCAGTTGAATGGGAAGACGGAGGTGGACTCATATTGGATATAGGGGATGAGCCGCCGGTTTAATCCCTTTTTGGGGCAATCAAAAGACAATTTGTTAACACCATTTTTAATAAAAACATTATGAAAAAAAATCATTATCTGATTCTTGCGTCTGCAGCAGTGATAACTGTCGCGTGCGCCAAGTCTGCTCCCGTGGAGCAGGGAGTTCCCGAACTTCCTGATGAGGGAATTACCGTTCCAGAAGCAGTGCGCTTCGGTTCGAATGTAGTGAATGTAGCCTTGACAAAAGCTGCCGGTTCAATTGACAGTTGGTCTGACACACAGAAACTCTATGTGTTCGGATACAACAGAACCACGACAAGTTTTGTACAACCTAATACATTCATTGACAATGTCGAGGCTGTTGCTCCTAATGGTGTGACAGCGGGTGTCATTGATGTGGTAAGACCGGGTACAGAAGGTGAGCCGTTCTATTATCTTGGCAACAACTGCTATGATTTTTACGGCTATTATGTAGATGATGCAGCTGTTCCTTCGACCGATGTGGTTTATTCAGAAGCAAATGTGTCCATTCCTATTACTCTTACGGGAAGCGAGGACATTATGCTTGCAAAGGCTGACCAGTCAAGGGATATCGAGGGTAAGGATGTGCAGTATCAGGAGTGGGCCTACAGTGCCTATGCGGCCCGCCGTCAAGTACAGCCTACCCTGCTTTTCAAACACCAGCTTGCACGGTTCAAATTTGAACTTCTCCAGGGATCGTCATCAGCGACTTCTGTTAAGGTGAATGTCAGTGAATTGTCTCTTGAGGCTGCTTCAAAGGCTGATTTGGTCGTTGTCGCTGCAACTGATGAGGAAAGGGGGATCAAAAATGCCACAACTCCGGCTGTCTTCACCCTTAAGGAAAGAAATCAAGAGACCAATGTCCTTCAGGCGCTAACTCCGACTGCCCCTTCATCTGCAATAGATCCTACGGCATTGGGAGAGAGCATTATGGTGATTCCTGCCGCATCCTACAAGATGAACATCAAGTTGGTCGCTACCGAGGGTACACAGACTATTCCTGACGTGGAATATACATTGACTCCGGATCTTATTGCAGAAAACCTCGCGGCGTTTGAGGCAGGCAAGAGCTACAAGATAACAATAAAGATTTACGGAATGGAGAAAGTTGTCATCACCGCATCTCTTGAGGATTGGCAGGATGGTGGGAACATTATCATTGATGAGGATGAACTTCCTGTTCCACAGGCATAATTTTCTTTAAGTCAAGATGATGAAAAAAACGTTATTTTTCACATTGGGAGTGGCAGCCATCACAATGGTTGCCTGCTCTAAGAACAACTCTGTTCCAGAGCCTGTGTTCGAGCAGGAGGAGTGGGTTGACAATGAGTCCCTTCCTGTCCCAATTTCCCTTGGTCAGAAGACTCTTGACGCAACCTTGACCAAGGCTGCCCCTGTGACTTCATCCAACATTGAAGGTACCGTTTTCGGCATTTTCGGCGTTGATGTCAAAGCTGATGTCACTTGGGCTGACGATGCGGACAATATTGTGTTGCGTGACGGCTATGCCAAATACCAGACCGGCAAGATGCAGTTCGTGAATCCAGAAACTGATGGTGATGTTACTTACTATTATCCGATGATAACAAAGTACAACTACACATTCTATGGGTTCCACACCGGCAATGAGACGACTGTTTCCGACTATAGGGACAATCTTACCACTACTTTCGGAGGTGGAGGTACGCTTTACACAGATTTGAACCTTGGTGCTACTGATATACTTTGGGCCAAGGCTTCGGCTACCGACATCTCCGGTAAGATTAATGACACCGATGAACATGAGACCATTCTCTCCGGATTCAATGCGAGGTATTCCCGTTACAGTCGCAAGTGGTATCTTGGAGAATATGTAAACTATGAGCCGGTATTGAATTTCAAACATCTTACTGCTGCCCTTCATTTTTGGGCCGTGGCTGCTGATGCTGATGCCCAGGCATCCCTTGAAGAAGGAAATGCCACGGTTTACAGCCTGATGGTAAAAGGAGTGCCTTCAAAAGCCAGGTTGTGCATTGCTGAGAAGCAGCCTCTCGAAGGACTTCCTCTGAATGAGGGTACGCTGACAGCGCTCAATTCAGGTGATTCTTTGAAAATGTGTAATGCATTGGGTTTGGTTGAAGACCTTGCTGTCCGCCCTGTGATTGATGCAGGAACTGAAATAGGTTCAGGGCTTTTCATTCTTCCGCAGAGTGCTGCGGGGATGACTGTCAGCTTTGTTCTCCGTGATCCGTCCGGTTACACACGGGTTTACAATCAGCCGCTTCCTACCCCTACAGGAGGAGAATACAAGGCAGGCTACAAGTACAACTTCAAGATAATCATCCGGTCTCTGGAGAAAATCGAGATCAAGGCTTCAGTTGAAGATTGGGCAAATGGCTTTGCTCCGGAGGATGACACTCACGTGGATGATATCGGTTAATTATTTTCAGGGGAAACAGAAATGAAATTCCGTAGAGTCATAGGTTTGTTTGCCCTGGCGGTTTGTCTGGGTTTTGGCCTCTTGCACAGTCAGGAGGCCAAGGCCCAGCAATTTGCCGTCAAGACCAACGCTCTTTTCTGGGCGATGTCAACTCCAGACATAGGCTTTGAATTGGTCACCGGTGAACACACCAGCGTTGCCCTGTCGGTGTCCGGACATTACAAACCGTACGGAATCAATTCAAAATTGGCTTTGTTGCAGCCGGAATTCAAATATTGGTTCAACGGGCGTCCCCTTACTAGAACTTTTGTCGGTGTGACGGCTTTTGCTGCCACATACGACATTACTGTGGGAAATTTCGCTTATGACGGAGAGGCTTTTGCAGCCGGAGTCACAGGCGGTTATGTTTTTGACCTCGGGAAAAGATGGAATCTTGAACTTTCCGGAGGTTTTGGTCTTCTCGTCTTCAATCAGAAACAACTCTACAAGAATGACCATTATGATGATTATTTTGTGGATGAGGCGGTTAAGGCAAACTCGTGGGGTTACAAACTCTTTCCAGTCAGACTTGGCATAACCTTTTCTTATATCATTAAATAACCTTTATGAGATACTCTGTCGTAAAATATCTCATTTTATCAATTTCACTGTTTGCTATGTCCGCCTTGTTTCTACAGGATGGATGTGCAGCTCAGGACAAGAAACTTGTTTCCGGCAGAATAACGAACAAAAGTGACGGTGACAAGCCGCTTACGGATGTCAAGATTCTGGCCTACAACACCGTGGCCGAAGCTGAGGACGACCTGGTAAAATTCATTGAGGCAAAGAACGCCGGTGGATGGTTCTACCCGGAGCTCGCTACAGAGGCATTCCCGGACACGGGAGGTTATTATGAGGTTAATGTCTCGGAAACCGGAGCACTGATTTTTTACACCGGACTTGTTGACCCGAAACTTGAAAAGGTGAACCATAGACTTGAGATAAATGTTCAGTTCGCCCTTGAGATTGTTCTGGATGCTGCAAAAAAAACTGCTGACAGAATTGTGGATATGATTGTCGTCGAGCCTCCTACAGAGGATGGTGAGTACGTGATAGCAAAGCAGGCATTCCAATTTGACCGGGAACAGAGATTGCTCAAGTCCGACACAAGGCTTGTAATCCAGTCCCGCGTAGTTGATTGTGACACTGGGGACACTGTCTCCTATTCGATCCCAATCGTCTATGACTCTCCGGCATACCAGACGACCCAGTTAAGGCGTATGAATTTCGACCCTTCGCAGGATCCACTTTATGAGCTTTCAATCAAGAATCCCCCTCTTCAGGATTCGATGTTGGTGACTTGGTCGGACACGATTTACCGGGAGAATCCGAACCACTTCTACCAGTGCGAGGACAGAATCTGGCTGGAGGACTACAACAAGGTGTATTTTTCACATTCCAAGAAATACGACACCAAGAGAATGAGACGCCCAATGCAGTTCCTTGAATATTCGCTGGATCAGTATGAACTTGACCCTCAGCAGTACAAGAAACTTCCCCGCCGGGAAAAGCGGGATGGTGGCGGTGGTCTGTCGCTTGAGTTCCTTGTCGGACAGGCAAGATTGGACCCGTCTGATACAGCCAGTACAAGGTCTCTTGAGAACCTCAAGGAAGAACTTTTGGGAATCATCCACGGAGAGGGTTCCACTTTGAAGGAATTCCACATTATGGGCGTGGCTTCTCCTGACGGACCTTATGCGAAAAATGTGGACTTGGCAAATAAGAGGATGGCATTTGCATTGGAGCAGATCACTTCTGTGCTCCCAAAACATGTCAGGGACAGGGTCTACAATACAACCAAGGCCAGGGTTGCCGGATGGGATGAGGTCGCTGACCTGCTTTTTGCCGATTCTCTCAAGACTGAGGCGGAGGCGGTAAGGAAAATCGTGGCAACGACTTCCGGTATGGACCAACAGTGGACTAAAGTCCGTGCTTTGCCTTTTTACAAATCCAAGATTTCCCCGCTTCTTCCGAAACTTCGTTCTGTCAGTTACAAGTATGTGAATGAAATCTACCGTGAACTGACCCCGGAGGAAATCTTGTATCGTTATGAAAATGATGAGGATTACCGTAGCGGACGGAAGGATTTCGCTCTTTATGAATATTGGCATCTGTTCAATATGGTTAAGAACGATGATGAGCTTGAGGTCCTTTACAAAAGGGCTCTTGAGGCATCCAGAAAGAGTGAGACCAAGACTTGGATTCTTCCTGCAAACAATCTGGCTGTTCTTTCTCTGAGGAAAGAGGTCGCGGACTCGAGCATACTCGCTCCGTTCATTGACGAGGGTTATCCGTGCAACTACACAATCCGGGACATGGACAGGGGTACAGCGGAAATAATCAACCCTGAGCAGGTTATTGCAAACCAGGTCGTCACTTTCCTGATGATGAAGAAGTATTTCAGAGCTGTCAAGCTCTCGTTGTATCTTCCGTCGAAATATGACCTGCTTAAATCGATTGCAAGATGTCTTGCGGGATATTTCAAGAACGCCAACACAGAGGAGGGCCGAAAAATATATACCGTGGTCAGGGATTCATCTCCACGCAACAGGGTCGTGATGAATCTGGCTGTTGGAAATATTGGACTTGCCAGGGATGCGCTTGCTGCCCTTCCACAGGATGACCCGATTACTTTGTACCTTACCGCCCAGGTAATCTGCCGGAGCAATACAGATGCCTTGACAATGGATTACGAAGATTATGACAAGGCCATTTTCTGCCTTGTTGAATGTTTCAAAAAGGATCCAAAATATGTCCACATTGCAGAAGGTGACTGGGATTTGTTCGAGGATATTGTCAAGGATGCAATAGATCAATATAATTCAGAGGCGGGAACGGAT